>JAUXGY010000043.1 GCA_030621805.1 Kiritimatiellales bacterium
TGGTGGTGGGAAAACCCGGAACAAAAAGAGTGCGGATTACATTTTAACCCCGACGGAACCATCCAAAAAAATGAACCGCGGATTACCTAGCGCGGCAGGACCGCAGCCAAAAACTCAACGCAAAGATGCAAAGAACACTAAGTTCGCAAAGACTCTTCTCTGCGAACCTTTACGGACTTGGCGGCTTTGCGTTGAAGAAAAACGTACCTAGAAAACAGGAAAATTAAAATGAAACATCAGTTAAGTCAGCTGAAACAATTAGAAGCCGAAAGCATCCGCATCATCCGCGATGCCTACAGCCAGTTCGAAAACCCCGTCATGCTCTACTCGATCGGCAAGGATTCCGGCGTGATGGTACGCCTCGCGCAAAAGGCGTTCTTTCCCGGCAAGGTGCCCTTCCCGCTTCTGCATATCGACTCGACCTTTAAGTTCAAAGAGATGATTCAGTTCCGCGACCGCTTCTGCAAAGAGGAAGGCCTCGACCTGCTGGTGCATTCCAACGAAGAGGGCCGCGCCGCCGGGGCAAACCCGTTTGACCTCGGTAGCCGGAAATATACCGACCTCATGAAAACGCAGGCCCTACTCGCCGCACTCGACCACCACAAGTTTGACTGCGCCTTTGGTGGTGCCCGGCGCGATGAGGAAAAATCCCGTGCCAAGGAACGGATTTTCTCCTTCCGCGACCAGCATCACCAGTGGGATCCAAAAAACCAGCGTCCCGAACTGTGGGCCAACTACCACGCCCGCGTCAATCCCGGCGAAAGCGTCCGCGTCTTCCCGCTTTCCAACTGGACCGAGCTCGACGTTTGGCAATATATCCGCCTCGAAAATATTCCGATCGTCCCTCTCTACTATGCCAAGAAACGCCCCGTCGTTGATCGTGACGGCATGTGGGTGATGGTCGACGACGACCGCCTGCCTTTGGAGGGCGAAGTGCCGGAGGAAAAAATGGTCCGTTTCCGTACACTCGGCTGCTACCCCCTCACCGGCGCGATCGAGTCTGAGGCCGACACCGTCGAAAAAATCGTTGAGGAAATGATGACCACCCGACTCAGCGAACGATCCACCCGCGCCATCGACCGCGATGGCGACGCCTCGATGGAGCAAAAGAAGCGCGAGGGATACTTTTAGCCATTGCCGATTTTTGATTGCCGATTGCCGATTTACGGAACTCAAGCGGCGTTGGCCTTTCAAATAAGAGACCGTCGCTCCGCACACGCGGAGTCCGCAACTGCGGACAGACCCTCAAATCGGAAATCAAAAATCTACAATCGGAAATAATAAGGAACACCCCATGGATATCGACCACTTTTTAAACCAGCACGAAAACAAGAGCCTACTGCGCCTGCTCACCTGCGGCTCCGTGGACGACGGAAAGTCGACTCTGATCGGGCGGCTCCTCTACGACAGCAAGCTGATCTTCGACGACCAGCTCAGCGCCCTGCATGCCGATAGCGAAAAGGTCGGCAATGCCGGCGATGGCGAAATCGACTATGCGCTCCTGCTCGACGGCCTCAAGGCCGAGCGCGAACAGGGCATCACCATCGATGTCGCCTACCGCTATTTCGCCACGCCCAAACGCAAGTTCATCATCGCCGACACCCCCGGCCACGAACAGTACACCCGCAACATGGCCACCGGCGCCTCCACCGCCGACCTCGCACTTATTCTCATCGATGCCCGCCTCGGAGTCATTACCCAAACCAAGCGCCACACCTTCCTCGTCTCGTTGCTCGGCCTTAAGCACATCGTGGTCGTGGTCAATAAAATGGATCTCAAGGAGTATGACGAAGGCGTTTTTAAATCCATCAAGGCCGAATTCGAAGCCTTTAGCTCCGAACTTGATATGCCCGCGGTCACCTTCATTCCCATCTCCGCGCTCAAGGGCGACAACGTTGTTAAAAAATCCGCGAACATGGCCTGGTACGCCGGCGATCCGCTACTGCCCATCCTCGAAGAGGTAGACGTGGCCGGCGGCATTAATCTCGACGACTTCCGGTTCCCCGTTCAGCTCGTCAGTCGTCCGGACCTTAACTTCCGCGGATTTGCCGGAACCATAGCCTCTGGAACCGTCCGCCCCGGCGACCGGATCAAAGCACTGCCGTCGCTCAAGGAATCCACCGTTAAACGGATCGTCACGGCCGATGGCGATCTCGACGAGGCCTTCGCCCCGCAATCGGTTATGCTCGAACTTAACGACGAAATCGACATCTCCAATGGCGAGATGATTGTGCATGCCGAAAACCTTCCGCACATCTCTACCCATCTCGAAGCCTCCATCGTCTGGATGACCGAAACACCGCTCAAGGAAGGCCAGACCTACATGATTCGGCACACCAGCCGCACCACCAAGGCCCGGATCTCCAAGCTCAAATATCAGGTGGATGTCAACACCCTGCAAAAACATCCGACCGAGGAACTCCAGCTTAACGAAATCGGAAGGATCACCCTGACAACGCACCTGCCGCTCTTCTTCGATCCCTATGTGAACAACCGCGAAACGGGTAGCTTCATCCTCATCGACCCGATCAGCAACGCCACCGCCGGAGCAGGAATGATTACCCGCTCCCTCAGCATCGACGACCCCAAAAAGGAAACCGCCCGCCGCGAATTTCTCTGGGAGCAGGGTCGCGTCAGCCCCGGCAACCGCGCCCAGCGCAATCGGCACAAAGGCAAATGGGTGCTGTTCATCGGCGATGCGGCGCACGCCCCAAAACTGGCCAAAGATCTGGAATATAAACTCTTCAGCAAGCACCTGCAGTCCTATTACCTCGGCCTCTCCAATCTCACCGAAGGGCTTGAAGCCGACCTCGGCGATAGCTTCTGGGACCGCGAAGAACACATCCGGCGCATCGGCGAGCTCGGTCGCATCTTGACCGATGCCGGGCTGATCTTCATTAACTCGCTCGAACGGGCGGACGACTATGACCTCACCCGCCTCAAGGCCCTCAACGCCCCCAACGAGCTGCTGGTGATCGCGATCGGCGAGAGCGCGGTGGACGCCAAGCATATTGATCTGCAGCTCGACTCCGGCACCGATGCCGCTGATCTGATCAAGACCATCGAGGCGGAACTCGATCGCCACACCGGACTCCCCGAATACAGCATCTAATGAAACGTCCAACCCTCCGCGCAACCTTCATTTTCGGCGCATATAGGATTTGACAAGCCACGGTTTATTGGTAGTTTAGCCTGCCTTTTACGACAAATAGGAAATTTAGAGATGAAACGTACATACAACCCATCCAAGATCAAACGTGCCCGCAAGTGCGGATTCCGCAAGCGCATGGCGACTGCAGATGGTCGCGCCATCCTCAAGCGTCGGCGCCAGAAAGGCCGCAAGAGCCTGACCGCTGTATAAACCGGGAACCCCACATGCCGGAGCCCCACCAGAGGGAGTCGGATTGTTCCATCGACTCAAGCCCGCTTCAAAAGAGCGGGCTTGATCGGCGTTTATCCGCCACGCAGCGGATGGTAAAGTCATCCCTCTTTGCAGAAACATTCGCGCAAAAAAAATCATGGGTAGGGCGCACCATGGTGCTCTGGCGCAGAAGCGGTGAAGGCGCTTCCCTGCGCCTGGGCGTTGTGACCAGCAAAAAGGTAAGCCTGCGCGCCAACCAGCGTAACCGGGCGCGCCGCCGCCTGCGCGAAGCCTACCGCAATCTCCGCCCCTACTTTTCGGGCGACTTCGATGTCCTGCTCATTGGCCGCCGCTCCATCCTTGGCGCCGACTGGAACGACATCATCCGGGAAATGCTCAAGCTCGCCCACCGCGCGGAATTGATTTCCGACGAAAACCTTAAACAGGCAACCGAGGAATTATTACAAAATGATTCCAAGCAGGCTTGATCAATTATTTTGTCCATAATCATTTTGTCGAACCCATCATGTTGAACCCGTTAATAGAGCTCCCGACGAAAGCACTTATTTTGCTGGTTCGGTTGTACCAAAAGGCGCTCAGCCCCTGGCTGGGGCAACGGTGCCGTTTTCATCCCAGCTGCTCGAACTATTGCATTGAAGCCCTCCAACAACATGGTATGGTTCGCGGTCTTTGGCTTGGACTCATAAGAATCTGTAAATGCCAACCGTTCCACCCGGGCGGGTTCGATCCCGTTCCTGAACAGAAAAACCAATTGCGAAAAGAGAATGCTCATGAATAAAAAAGATTTGCTCCCCATTATCCTGCTCGTGCTGATGATCCCCGTGTGGATCTTTCTAATCGACCCCATGGTCGCCAAGAAATTCCCAGCCAAACAACCCGCGCCAGCCGCACAAGAAACGCCCGAAACCCCAGCAGAAGAAACCGTACAAGCGCCTGTTAAGCCCGTTGTTGAAACCCCGGAAATTGAACTGCCGCAAGCGGAAGAAACAACCGCGATCCTGGAAAACGATAAGATCAAACTGGAGTTCACCTCACTCGGCGGCGGAATTAAAACCGCCACAATGCTCGACTATCCCATCTTAAAGGGTGGCGACGACCCCGTCGTGCTCGACTTCTCCGGCTCCACCGCCCTCGCCTACGAGGGCATCCCGGGCATCGGCGCGAAAGAAGCGCTAAGCATGCAAGTGGCCGAGGATGGAAAGTCGATTGTTTTTACCAAGGCCATCGAAACCGCAGGTCTGGTGTTCGAACGCACCCTTACCCTCGGCGACGGCTACCTGCTTGCCATCAACGATCGGTTCATGGCCTCCGCCACTGCCCCGGGCTCCCTACCCGACAACCGCATCCTGACCGGCACCATGCGCAACCCGGCAGAACTCAAAGCCATGCGCGGCGTCAGCATTCTCGGGGTCGACTCCTACGCCTCCAACGACGTCAGCTATTGGGGCCGAAAGCTCCATAAGCTTTACGGGAAAGAAAAGCCACAACCTCTTTCCATCGACATGGTTCCGGACGACATGAACGGCGTTACCGTGGACTGGGTCTCTGCGAAAAATAAATTCTTCACTCAGATTCTGCGTTCCGAAAAACCCATTGCCACCATGGCGATCCTCTCTTCGCGCGAAACCGAAGGCAAGGGCGTTACCCCCCGCACGGTCGCGGCCGCGCTCGTCTTTAATGCCGATACCGTTGCGGCCGGCTCCAGCTACGAGATGGAATACAGCTACTTCATCGGACCCAAAAAATATTCGACCTTGAAAGCCGCCGGTTTTTCCATGGAAAAAATCATGGAGTTTGAAACCACCGGGGCTTTTTCTTTCATGAACTGGCTGATGGAACCTTCGCGGCGCGCCTTGCTTTGGACGATGAACATGTTCCACGGAATCATCCCGAACTACGGCGTGGCCATCATTCTACTCACCCTGCTCGTGCGTATCCTTTTCTGGCCGCTGACGCACAAAAGCACGGAAAGTATGCGCCGCATGCAGGACCTCCAACCGGAGATCAAGGCCCTTCAGGAAAAGTATAAAAAGACCAATCCGCAAAAGCTTCAGCAGGAAACCATGAAGCTCTACAAGGAGAGGAAGGTCAACCCGATGGGCGGTTGCCTGCCCATGTTTGTCCAAATCCCGGTCTTCATTGCCCTCTTCACCGTACTGCGCAATGCCATCGAGCTACGCTATGCCGGCTTCCTCTGGATCGCCGACTTGAGTACCGCCGAAAACCTTTTTGCGGGTAGCATTCCTTTCATCGGCTCGCTCAACATCCTGCCGTTGCTGATGTCGGTCTCAATGATCTGGCAACAAAAAATGACCCCACAGGCGGCCACCACCCCGGAGCAGATCCAGCAGCAGAAAATGATGATGTTCATGATGCCCATCATGATGCTCTTCTTCTTCTACAAAATGCCGTCCGGACTCGTCCTCTACTGGACCACCAGCAACCTACTTATGATTGCCCAGACCAGCCTGCGCAACCTGAAGAAAAAGAAAGCCGAGGCATAGAGGCATTGCCGAATGCCGATTTTTGATTGCCGATTGAGATACCCTTCCGACAGGAACCGAAGAGCTATTCATCGGTATTCAAAAATCTAAAATCGATTAATGCTGCTTCCGCAAATGCGAGGGTAGGATTCGCAGTTGGTCGCGGTATTTTGCGACGGTGCGGCGAGCGATCTTCATGCCCTGCTCCTCTAACAACTTGACGAGCTTGGCGTCTGAGTTGGGTTTCTTCTTATCCTCGTCCCGGACAATTTCATTGAGCACCGCCTTCACGCTCTCATTGGAGATGGCTTCCCCGCTCGCGGTCATAATACCGGGCTTGAAGAAATATTTCATGCTGAGCAAACCTTGCGGGGTCTGCATGTATTTCCCTGCGGTGGCGCGACTCACCGTCGTTTCATGTACCTCAAGCAACTCAGCCACCGTCTTCATGTTAAGTGGTTTGAGCTTAGCGACGCCGTGATCGAAAAAGTCGCGTTGGATGCGAACGATCTCAACAGAAATGCGGTAGATCGTGCTCATGCGTTGATCGATACTCTGGATAAACTGTTTCGACTTGGTAATTTTTTCGCGGATGTAGGTCTTCACCTCCTTAGAGGTATTAGGATCCTTGAGCATCTGCAAATATTTTTGGCTAATGAACAGCTTCGGATAGGGCTTCTTGTTTTGTGTGATAACATATTCGCCCTCTTTCTTTTCAACGATGATTTCGGGCGTAACATATTCAACTCGCTCTTCGCTAAAGCTATGCCCCGGTTTGGGGTCGAGCTTGGCGATCGCTTTCGCCAGCTCCTTAACACGGTCGATGGTCAACCCCATGGCCCGGGCGATCTCGTCGAATTTATGACGCCCCAGCTGATCGAGATGCGCCGACACCAATTGGTATTCCTGCGACTCCGCCCTGCCCGCCCGCTCGAGCTGAAGCATCAGGCACTCACGCAGGTCGCGCGCACCCACGCCCGGAGGATCGAAATCATGGATCGTGGTGAGAATCTTATCCAGCGTTTCCTCGGGAAAGTTTGGCAGGGCGAGCAGGTCTTCAACATCGAGTTGTAGATACCCATCGTCATCGATGTTGCCCAGCACAATCTCCGCAATCTTGCGCTCGTAGTCGGTCAGGCTGGAGAGGTTGAGCTGTTCGAGCAGTTGGTCATGCAACGTGGTGGTTTCGGATAGCGAATCCATCATGTACTGATATTTTTCCTCAGCATCACTCCCACCAGAAGCCTGGCGATTTTCATAGAAACTGTCGAACTCTTCACCGAGGGCGGCCAGCTTTTCGAATTCGTTGTCAAACTCATCGCGGTCGACATCCTTGGTACCCTGCTCAATCTCAATTTGCTCATCGGCCACTTCCTGCGTGGCTTCGAGCGTTGGGTTTTCAGACAGCTCCTGCTTGATCATCTGCTGAAGATCAAGCAACGGCATCTGGAGAATTTCCAACGACTGGAAAAGATGCGGAGCAAGAACCTGCTGCATCTTCATCTGTTGACTTAAAACTAATCCGGGCATAAGGAGAACCTAGCACTCCTTAAGCATTTTCCAAGCCAAACTTTCATAAGGATGGCTCAATTACCAACCCGGTGGAAATACGAAGTGCATGAGGCCGTAAAGCGTGCGATCATTCTTAATATATTCTATCACACCCAATAGGGTGTGATAGATATAATAGGTCTTAATTAAAGTAATATCTAAAGTATTTTACTCTCACACCCTATTGGGTGTGAGAAATAAAATCCATCCTCCAATAACACTAACTTCTGCTATTTCTTTCATCCGGAAGCCAATAACCTACTAAAATATATTTCCATATCCGCCCCTTTCCCTATGATGGGCGGCGTTTTAGGAGAATCCCTTCATGAGTTTGGAAGTATGCGTATTGGCCAGCGGGAGTTCCGGCAACTCCGTCTATGTGGCCTCGGAAAAAACAAGAATATTGATTGATGCCGGACTGAGCGCTAAGCAGGTGGCCGTCCGCCTCGAACAGATCGGCGTCGTGCCTGAAAGCATCAATGGCATCTGTGTTTCCCACGAGCACGGCGATCATATTGCAGGCATCCGCGTCTTGCAAAAACGCCACAGTATCCCGGTCTACGCCAACGCTGGAACCATCAGCGGAATCATGCGCCAGCCCAAATCCGATGAAATCGCCATCAAGGTTTTCCAAACCGGATCCCCCTTCGAGATTGGTGACATCACCGTCATCCCCTTCTCCGTCCCGCACGATGCCTACGAGCCCGTCGGCTTTCGCCTTCAAACCTCAGAAACCGCCGTCGGAATTGTTACCGACCTTGGAATGGTGACCTCGCTAATCCGCGAAAAACTCAAGGGCTGCCACGCGATTATTGTGGAATCTAACCACGACGAAGACCTATTGCAGGAAGCCCCCCGTCCTTGGCCGCTCAAACAGCGTATCCGTAGCCGCCAAGGCCATCTCTCCAATATGGGTGCCGCCCAGCTGATTACCGAGTGTGCCACCGATACGCTCGAACACGTTTTCCTCTCGCACCTCAGCTCCGACTGTAACACGCCGGACACGGCTCTACGCACGGTTGCATCGCAACTTCGGCTCGACGGCCTCGAGCACATCAATCTTGAAATTTCCCTTGCCCGCCAAATTTCCAGTATCTGGAAACACAACCGGGTAGCGGTCGAGACCTAGCCGAGTTCAAGGACCTCCGCCTTCATGTTAGGAGGCGTGCAGTATTCGATCCGATACGGCTTGACGACAACCACTGCATAACCAGGATCATCGGCTCCTGAAAAAAGTGACTCGAGCGACGGATTCCAAAAAACATGACGTTCAGCCTCGTCCACGACAATTTCGGCTCTGCCCTGAATCTGAAGATAGGGCTTCATCTGCGCAGGGTCGGTGATACCGCAAGTGATGTGCACCTCCGGATTGTTTTTGATTTGCACCACCTTCCGCGCCCCGAGAAATGTGGCGCACCGGATCACAAGTTCATCGTCGCCCTGAATCATGACATAGCGAACCCAAGGAGCTCCGGTCTCTGTAAGCGTTGCCAAAGAGGCCAGCTGGGGGTTCTTCAACTCTTTCGTAATGCTTTCCTTCAAATTACTCATCCTTTTCTCCTTCTACTTTTAGTTTAAAATGCTCAAAGGCCTTCTCTTTTGAAACCTCGGAAATGCCGTCACGGTACCGAATGCGTAGCTCGTTCTTTTGATGGGTAACCCGGCCGATGGCTGAAAGTAGCGTGCCAAACCTTTCGCTCCATCGCGCTTGCAAGACTTCCGCATCTTCCGCGCTGACGGTAAAGAGAAGTTCAAAGTCCTCACCATCGTAGAGCGCGCTTTCAAGGGTTCCATTTTGGGGAATAGCATCGGCGGCCAATACCGCGCCAACACCGCTGGCGCAGAGGATGTGGCGGAGGTCGGTGGCGAGGCCGTCGCTGATATCCATCATCGCATGCACCCGTCCGGATTCGCGCAGGAAGAGGCCTTCTTCGATGCGCGGAATAAAGTCGAGGTGCTTGCCCGCGATGCTGCCGCCGAGCGGGCCGGTCGTAAAAATCACGTCACCCACCTCTGCGCTGGAGCG
>JAUXGY010000384.1 GCA_030621805.1 Kiritimatiellales bacterium
TGCACCGTCGCCTTGGGCTAATACGAGACCACGGCAAAAAAGCGTTCGGGCATCGTTAGTGGACTTTTGACCAGCGACAGCAGTACACCGAGGCTACGGGCCACTAGCCCACAGACGATCAACGCCAACCCGGGCAGCCCCGTATCCCACGCCAGCGAAATATCCACCTGCGCACCAACCAGCGTAAAGAGCATGATCGAGGCGAATACCCAGAATTTTCCAAGCTTGGCGGAAATCTCGTGCGCCATGCGCTCGCGTTTTTCAAGAATGATAAAGCCCATCGCCATGACCGCTAAAAGTGCCGCAAAAGGAACAATCCCTTCCAACACCTGCTGGAGATGCACAAGAACAATCGAGAGCCCGATCACAATCATCGTTCGCTTCGTGGCGCGCGGATTAAACTTTTCGAATAGTTTTAACAGCGCCCAGCCCGCCAGTAATCCCACACCGATCCCCAAAAGAATAGAGACAGGAACCTCTGCAACCTTCAGCCACACGCTTCCCGAACTCCCCGTATAAAACCCGAGGAAAACAGAAAAAATCACGATGGCAATCACATCATCGAGCGACGCGGCCGCCATGACCATCGTTGGAATGCCCTTCTTCGCGCCCATGCGTCGTTTGATGAAGCCGATCATCATCGGCACCACCACGGCTGGCGATACCGCCGCGACAATAAAGCCGAGCATCGCCGACTCCAAGTGCGTCAGCGGCAGGAAGTACGGACCCAGCAGAGCCAATGTTGCTCCTTCCATGATTCCGGGAACGAATGACATCAGCAACGCCTGCACGCCCACCTTGTTCAACGCCTCGCGACTGAGCTCGAAGCCTGCCCGCAACAGGATCACGATCAGCGCGATCATCCGCAGATCGGCCGACGCGTCGAGAAACCCCGGCTCCATCAAGTCGAACACATAGGGACCGAACAGCACCCCCAGCAACAGCATGCCCAGCAACCCCGGCATCCGCAACTTGCGGAACACCCAGTCCATCAGCAGACCCAACAGGATCATCTCGGCTATACTAAATGCCATTCCCTATACTCCCGAAAAATCATAAAACGCAGTACGGTGGACACCTTCGCGGAGAAGTGGCTGGGAATCAATCCCCATTTCCACGCTCTCGCCATGGCATGGCATGGAAAGGTTATATCGGCTTTCGAACAGGAGGGTTCCTGAACGGAACCTCGATTATTGAATGATGAAAACCCAATATGGACTACTCGTTCATCCACATCATACCCGTCTTGGGGCGGGGCGGATGAACCCGTGTACAGGTTTTGTCGAAGTGGTTCATGAGGCCAAGCTTTGCCAGCTCCTCGCGTTTTTCAAACAACCAGTTGTACGAGGATTTGTGATCGATGATCTTCCCGCGCGAATCGGTAATCACCACGAGGTATCCTCCATATCGCTGTCCCCGTCTCCCATCCGTATAAAACTCATAGTCGTAGAGCCGGACCTTGCGTCCGCTAAACGTATGGTATTCGCTTCGTGGTTGCTCACTGGGAACAAAGGTGCTTTCCCTCCGATCCAGCAGAATGTAGTTCTTGCCGTCGATCTCCTCGCCAATCGCAAAAAATTCGACCTTTAGTTCATGCGGATAGGATCCGGCGGAGCTCTGCTTGATCTTGGCGGTGAATACATAGTCAAGCACCCCCGGCAATTTATCCAGAGACAAGGCTTCTCGCTTAACGAGCCATCTATATTGTTTGCTCGCCCTCGCAAACTCAATTTTGAACGTCGGTGGATTTTCCATCTCCATGAAAATCCGATCCTCTGCCGAGAACAGGTTCATCGGGATTTTTCGATTCTTCCCCTTGGCATCGCGCAACACCACCTTGTCCCCCATCACAATGACATATTCACCCTCGAATGTTTCGCCCGTAGTGGAGGTCCACTTCCGGAGGCCGGTTTCTTCCGCCGACTCTTTTTCAACTTCCGCCACCTTCGCGTCGACCGGTTCTTCTTTTTCCTCCGGATCTTCCTTGGGTGCCGCCCCCTCTTCGGCAGGTTCATCAGCATAGTCGCAAAAAACCGGCCCGCCGATCGGGGTGGCCTCACCGGGATAGAGACTGTAGTAGATCGCATCCAGTAGATCGAAGGTGGGTTCCGCCGTCTTGAACATGGGGAAAATTCGGCCACCAAACTTGTTCAGCGGATAGTCCACCCCCTCGACCTCGACCGCGAGCATGGCGGAAAACTCGCCGCCCGGAACTTCCCCGATCACCACTTGCATATCGAGCCGCTCGTGCGCCTTCAGGGTGATCCAATCACCAAAGACCGCAAACGTATTGCCCATGAGTTGGTGGGTTCCGGGGGCACTAGTCGTCCAGTCGGAATAGGTATGCCCGGTTCCACTCCAAGATCCATTGAGGACATCCTTTCCGTCCACCCTGACAAGCAGAATATCGTCGGCCGCTCCCACAAACCGGAACTTAATGTCCTTGGGGTAGACCAGATTTCCCTTGTAGTGCACAATC
>JAUXGY010000180.1 GCA_030621805.1 Kiritimatiellales bacterium
CGCTGGAAGCGGAGATTCAAGTCTCCAACTTTTCCGCCGACGGGATCAAGCTTCCGGTGGAATGGAAACTGGCCCGCAACGATGGCAAGATCATCAAGCAAGGCACCTTTGGCCAGAGCGCCATCAAGCAGGGCATCGTCACCGACGTGGGCGAAATATCGGTCGCCCTTAAAACCGATACTCCGCTGGGGTGCAAACTGATCGTGGAAATCCCCGGAACAAGCTACGCAAACAGTTGGCCCATTTGGATCTATCCCACCGCCCCATCCACCGATACCCCCGCCTCGGTAGAGATGGTCGACGCCCTCGACGCCAAAACCCTCCAGCGCCTCCAATCCGGAGGAACCGTCCTACTCATGGCGGCCAACAACATGGATAAATCCATTGTGCTCAAAAATACCTTCATGCCGGTCTACTGGTCGCAAGGCTGGTTCCCCGGACAGAAGAAAACTCTGGGATTGCTGTGCGACCCCGCCCATCCATTATTTGCCCAATTCCCCAACGAAGGCTTCTGCGACTGGCAATGGAACGACATCATCAACAACTCCACCACCGCCATTCTCGACGACCTGCCTGCCGACTACCTGCCGCTCGTCCAACCGATCGATGACTTCCACTACAACCGCAAGCTCGGCTCGATCTTCGAGGGGCGGATCGGAAAAGGAAAACTGCTGATCTGCACCTCTGCCCTGCGCGACCGCCTCGGTTCCCCGGCCTGTCGCCAGCTCTACTCCGCCCTGCTCGCCTACGCCGCCAGCGATGCGTTCAAACCGTCCCAGACCCTGCCCGCCGAGTGGCTCGCGAAAAACTTTTCCCCACAAGAAAAGGCCGTCGTTTCCAGCAAGAGTCCGGTCGGTTCCGGCACCGCCGCTCTCTGGGTGCAGGTGGCCGACAAGGCGGCCCAGTCCAACCAAAACCTTCCCTACAAACCGTCACTGGATGCGGTGAGAACCAGCGCCGATGGCTATGGCTACAGCCTCTCCGCCAACGGAGCGTGGAAGGACGACGGCGGTTGCTTCGCCTTTGGCAAAAAGATCAAACTCACCATCGACCTGCCCAAAGGAGTTGAAGGAACGCTCTATGTTCGCTTCAACGACTGGAACGACAACGGGCGCAGCGGAAAGATCAGCTTCGAGAACCGCGACTATGATCTAGGGGTACACGCGGGAAAAGAGGGCACGTGGATTCAGTTTAAAACCATGCGCGAAGATGCGCTAGACAAACGCCTGCAACTCACGGCCATCCCCGCCTCCGGTCCCAACCTGCAGATCGATGAATTCATCTTCATCCCGGCAGATTAAGTTTACGCCAGCTTGTCGTCGGCGATGTGCCAGTCGAGGTCTTCGATGACGCTGATTTCGACAATGTTGTCGGCCTTTTCCAATAGCTCCTTGCACTCGGGGTTAAGGTTGAGCAGGTGCAGAAACTTGCCTTGGTCGGCGTAGCGTTCGGTAATGTTGTTAATGGCCTCGATGCCGGAGTGGTCATAGACGCGCGCGTTCTCGAAGTCGATCACGACATCCTGCGGGTCGGTGGAAGGATCGAAGAGATCCTTGAATGACTGGGCAGAACCAAAGAAGAGTGCGCTTTCAAGGTGATAGACCTTGGTGCCGTGTTCATCGGTGGAAATGTTGGCGTGGATTTTCTTTCCATGCTCCCAAGCGAAGGCCAGCGCGGAAACCACGATTCCAACCAGCACGGCGATGGCGAGGTCTTGGAGCACGGTGACTGCGGAGACGAGAATAATAATAAAGGCATCCATTTTCGGAACACTGGGCAGCACGCGGAAGCTCGACCATTCGAAGGTGCCGATCACCACCATGAACATCACCCCAACAAGTGCGGCGAGTGGAATAATTTCCACCAGCGGCGCGGCGAAGAGCAGGACGGCCAGCAGGAAAAGTGCGGCTGAGATGCCCGACAGGCGTCCGCGTCCGCCGCCTCGGATATTGATCATACTCTGCCCGATCATGGCGCAACCGCCCATGCCGCCAAAGAACCCGTTGGTGAGATTGGCCAAACCCTGCCCGATGCACTCCTTGTTACCGCGCCCGCGAGTTTCGGTGAGCTCATCCACGAGCGTCAGCGTCATCAGCGATTCGATCAGGCCGACGGCGGCCGCGAGCACGGAGTACGGCAGGATCAGCTTAATGCTTTCCCAGTTGAAGGGAACCTTCGGAATGGCAAAGGTGGGCAACGAGGCGGCTATGGTTTCCTTGGTGGGATCCATGCCTTGCACAAAATCGAGCACGGTGCGGGATTCGTGGATGCCGAAATGCTTGAGCAGAATCGAAAGCACGGTGACGGTGACGATCGCCACGAGCGTTGCGGGGATGGCCTTGGTGAGCTTCGGCAGGAAAAAGCTGATGAGCATGGTGGCGGCAATCATGCCGCACATGATCAGCAACGGGGTTTGTGCCAGCAGGTGCGCTTCCTCGCCGTGCCCTTCGTAGAACATCTCGAACTGCGACTTAAAAATGATAATGGCCAGCCCGTTCACAAACCCGAGCATGACGGGATGCGGCACGAGGCGGATAAACTTACCGAGCTTGAGGACACCAAACAGCATCTGGATGATGCCCATCAGGATGACGGCGGCGAAGAGGTAGCCCGTGGCGGTCTCCGTGGTCAGACCCTCCCCGTAGAGGCCCAACATCAGCGGGGCGAAAATCACGGCAACCGCACCCGTGGCTCCAGAAATCATGCCCGGCCGTCCGCCGAAGATTGCGGTGATTAGCCCCATCATGAAGGCCGCATAGAGACCTACCTTTGGATCAACTTTCGCGACAAATGAAAAGGCCACGGCCTCGGGAATCAGAGCAAGCGCCACCGTCAAACCCGAAAGAATGTCGTTCTTTACATTGCGGGGCCGCTCAATTGTGAGTTTGAATAATTTGTTGGTTTTGGTCATGGGATATGTCCGGTTATCCATCGTAAATGACGGGGAAAACGCGGCGGACTATCCCAGAATCGCTTTTGATTACGAACCCTTTTAAGGATTAATTCGCCTGACTAAAGAACGGTTCCGGAGGGAATCACCGTACCCTTTGGAATCACCATGATTCCATCACGGATACGGTAGAGGTCGGTCTGCTCGTCATCGGGTTTGCCTTCCGGCGAAATAACCACTCCATCGCCGATCCGCACATTCTTGTCGATAATCGTCTGTTTGATGACGCAGTTCTTTCCGATGCCCAGCGGAACCCCCGACTCGTGCGTAACGATTCCATGCTCATATTCATCCGCACCCATGAGGATGGAATCCTCGATTTCGGTGCCCTCACCCACCAATGCACGCAGACCAATCACGGTGTGGTCGATGCGCTTGCCCGTGATGATACAACCCTCTGAGAGTAGGCAGCGGCTCAGGTCGCACTGATTAATCTTCGAGGGAGGAAGGTAGCGCATGTGCGTAAATATCGGGGCGCTCGCTTCGTAGAACGAAAATCCAGGAAGCGGGTCGGTTAGCGCGAGATTAGCCGACCAAAAGGAGCGAATGGTTCCGATATCCTCCCAATAATCCTCAAAAATATAGCTGTAAACCTTATGCGTGTTGATTGCGCTGGGAATGATGTGCTTGCCAAAATCGGGCGCATCATTCTCGCACAGCAGCTTTTTCAGAACATCGGTGTTAAACACATAGATGCCCATGCTGGCCAGATAGCGTTCCTCCTCATACAACGGCGCACGCAAATCATCGAGTTCGGAGCCATCGCCCGGCTTCTCGGCAAAGTGCACAATGCGCCCCTTTTTATCCACCTGCATGATCCCGAGCGAACCGGCTTCGCTGCGTTCAACCGGCTTGGTGCTGATGGTCAGATCCGCCTGGTTGGCCACGTGCGACTCGATCACCTCCTGCAGGTCCATCCGATAGAGCTGGTCGCCGGAAAGAATCACCACCAGATCCGGCTCATCATACATAAAATGCCGCATCGACCGGCGAACGGCATCCGCAGTCCCCTGGAACCACCCCTCCGACTCCGGCGTCTGTTCCGCCGCAAGAATACGCACGTAACCTCCGCTGAACTGGTCGAAGCGATACGTTGCGCCAATGTGCTGATGAAGCGAAACACTATTGAACTGCGTCAGCAGAAAGATGTTGCGGATCCCGTTGTTGAGACAATTGCTAATGGGAATATCAACCAGTCGATATTTCCCCGCAATCGGCACCGCCGGTTTAGAGCGCTCCTGTGTTAAAGGTTGTAATCGGCTCCCCGCTCCACCCCCCAGAATCAGTCCCACAACCTTCATATAGCTCCTCTGCTCCATTGCCCGCGATACGAGGACATCATAGCGAAAACCAAATCGAGGCGAAAACAAAAGAAAAGAAAAATTTAGAACTTGCCTCGTTTCAGGCGAAACGGTAGAACACCCGCTTCCTTACAGGAAAGAAGCTTCTTCCAACCTGTATAAAACCACAGCTTTTGTGGGCCGGTAGCTCAGTTGGTAGAGCATTTGACTTTTAATCAAAGGGTCCAGGGTTCGAGCCCCTGCCGGCTCACCAATTACCAAGGACTTACAGCAATGTAAGTCCTTCTTTTTTATCAACTTAGCATTAATTGTCGCAGATTCAGATGATTTGACGACTGCAGACCACTGCTGAACATTCAGGACCATTCGGTGCAGAAGTGGTGCAGAAGTGGTGCAGAAACCAGCCTATCCCTCAAAGACGGGGCGGAATACAGGCTCTCCCCCAAAGACAGGGCAAAGGCGAATTTCCATTAATGAATGGTATGAAGCTGGAAGCTGTGCAGACAGTGACAGGCCATGCAACTGCCGAAAACCCGACGATCTGCTCCATAATCTCGGTTAATTCCGTGTACCGCCTGCGCTACGCGTAGCGCAGGCGGTAATGAATCAGCCCCCCTCACGGATCAAACCGTCTGGCTTTCAGGCTGATTAATGAGCCACCGCAACC
>JAUXGY010000208.1 GCA_030621805.1 Kiritimatiellales bacterium
CCGCCGTAGCCCGCCATCGCTTTGCTCATGGTGCCCATGGAAACGGTGACGGAGTTTTCGAGCCCGAGTTCTCGGACGAGCCCTGCACCGTTGGGGCCGAAGGTGCCGGAGGCGTGGGCTTCATCGACCATCAGCATAGCATCGTGCTTTTTGGCGAGTCCGGCGATTTCAGCCAGCGGGGCAATGTCGCCATCCATGCTAAAGACGGATTCGGTGAGGATGAGTCGCCGGTTGTTGGGGGCAGGAAATTGTTCGAGTCGCCGGCCCAGCGCTTGGACATCGTTATGGGCAAAGCGGACGAGTTTTGCGCCGGAGAGTTTGCAGGCATCGATCATGCTGGCGTGAACAAGTTTGTCGGCAAAGATAAGGTCGTTGCGCCCGGCGAGCACGGGAATAGTTCCGGCGTTGGCCATGTAGCCCGAACCAAAAACGAGCGCGGCTTCATATCCCTTTTCTTTGGCGAGCCGGGCTTCGAGCTCTTCGTGGATGGGCAGGGTTCCGGATACAAGGCGGGAGGCGGTTGCGCCGATGCCGTATTGGTCGAGTGCTTCCCGCGCGCAGTCCATCACATGGCGGTGGCGGGAGAGGTCGAGATAGTCGTTGCTCGCAAAGTTAAGCATCTCCTTGCCATCGAGCACAATCTTCCCGCCGGTCTCGGGATAGGGGAGCGCCGTTCGTTCCAGTCCTTGGGTCTTCGCTTCGTCGAGTATGGGTTGAATCCAGTCTTCACGCATGAAGACACTTTCCCCAACTTGCGGGATTGGCGCAATCCATAAAATGGATTATAGCTTTAGGCATGAAGCTCCTCGCCGCCCTTGTTCCGTATATTGCCGTTTGGGTTGGAATGTATGTGTTCCATAGCGGATGGCTGGCAGTGTTGCTTTATCATCTCGGAGTGGTTGCATTCTTGCTCTACCGGAAACCTGCGGGCCTGGGGCAGCGGATGCGGGCGGGGGTTAAATTGCCAATACTGATTCCGGCCGTACTGGCTTGCGCGATGGCAGGACCCGTCGTCTATTTCATGTGGCCGTGGTTTGCCGTTTCGGATGCCGCTCTTCCGGAATGGATGGCTCATTATGGTCTAACCGGGTGGTCGTGGCTTTTGCTGATGCCCTACTTTTCGCTCGTGCATCCGGTCTTTGAGGAGATTCATTGGCGTGAGATTTCGCCGGAGCGTGTTACGGGAATATGCTGGCAAGATCTGCTATTTGCGGGCTACCATGTGCTTGTACTGTTTCAGGTGATGGATTGGCCGTGGCTCTTTCTCGTGTTCGGGATATTGTCGGGAAGTTCCGTTTTCTGGCGTTGGGCGGCGGCGCGGTTCGGTGGATATGGCCTGTCGGTCCTGACGCACGCTGTGGCCGATGCTTCCGTGGTCGTGGGTGTATGGCTTTTGTTGCGGACTTAATGACGGAGAAGAATGGGTGAAGACGAGGCTTTTAGGAGTTGCTCTTGTAATGGCCCTCGCGTTTGCGAGCGGTTGTTCCACGATCGATCGGCTTCCCCCTCCGAGCGATGCCATGACCATGGCAGAAATTCCCGGGTTCCCGGCCTGCCGCAGCTGGGGCGATGATGCTCTTCCAAAATCGACTTGGCGCGTCGAGAACTTCAGGGATCAGATTCAGTCCGACCCGGCGTACGATCCCAATGCCCCCGTTCACTTCTTGGCGATTTCCGGCGGTGCGCAAGAGGGGGCTTTTGGTGCGGGACTTTTGGCGGGGTGGTCAGACTCCGGTTCCCGTCCCGAATTTCGCGTGGTCACCGGCGTTAGCTCCGGGGCCTTTTTGGCTCCCTTTGCATTTTTGGGTTCTGAATACGATGAGGAGAGCCAAGATTTATTCTCTCTCTATTCCAGTAAGGAGGTGGTCGAGAAGCGGATTCTCTCCGCGTTATTTCGAGGAAAATCGCTCTCGGATAATCAAAAACTACGCAAGATCATCCGTAGCCACTTTACACCGGTTGAGATGGAGAAGATTGCAGTGGAGCATGCCCGGGGCCGTCGGCTCTTCATCGGAACCACCAACCTCGATACCGTCCGCCCCGTTATCTGGAACATCGGAGCCATTGCCTCCAGCGGTCACCCCGGAGCCTATGATCTAATTATCGATGTCATCATGGCATCCTCGGCATTTCCGGGGATCTTTCCTCCGCAACTGTTTCGGGTCGAGCAGAACGGGGAAACCTTCGATGAGCTGCATGTGGATGGCGGGCCGACGACTCAGGTTTTTGTCTTTCCAATTAGCTTCGACACCCGTGCTGCCTTGGAAGCATCGGGATTGAAGGGGCCTGCGCATGTGTATGTATTGCGCAATGCACCGATCATACCCAAAGTCGAAGCGGTTGAACCGAAGACATTGCCTATTTTAGTAAAAACCGCAGAGTCGCTTGTGAATGCTATGGCACTCATGGATATATATCATATTTATCTGGAAGCCCAAGATCATCAGGTGGAGTTTCATTTGGCCTATATGTCCTCCGATTTCCGCGAGCCAGACGAGGCGTTTGACCCCGTCTATATGCGTGAGCTTTTTGACATCGGTTATCAACAGGGAGCGAAAGGTGGCGCATGGGAGTCGGAACTTCCTGAATTTAAGCACAAGAGAAAACGCGGGAGATAATTATGGAACTGGGATTACGCGGCAAAGTGGCGATGGTGGCCGCTTCAAGTAAAGGGTTGGGGTTTGGCATTGCTCGCGAGCTGGCCCGCGAGGGCGCGATGGTGTCGATCGGGAGTCGGAACGAGGCTGAGATTTTTGATGCCGCAGAAGCACTGGCCGAGGAAACCGGTACCGAGGTGCTGGCTAATGTGCTGGATGCGGCAAATCCCGAGTCCATTCTTCAATGGGTGGAAAACACCAACGAAACCTTCGGTGGCGTGGAGATGCTCGTCGTTAATGCCGGCGGCCCGCCTGCGGGAACCTTCGACGACTTTGACGATGCGGCGTGGCAAGCGGCCTTTGAGCTGACGTTGTTGAGCTCCGTCCGAATGATTCGCGCGGTGCTTCCCTTCATGCGACAGGAGGGCGGGGGTTCCATCCTAACCATCACCTCCTGTTCGGTGAAGGAGCCGATCGACTTTCTCCTGCTTTCCAACGTTATGCGCTCCGGTGTAACCAGTTTGGCCAAGAGCCTTTCGCAACAGCTCGCTCCGGAAAATATTCGCGTAAACAACCTGATGCCGGGCCGAATCAATACCGACCGCGTCCAAGCACTGGATGCCATGCTGGCCGAAACACGTGGGCGTTCGGTGGACGAAATCAGGAAGGCGGTTGAGCAGGGCATCCCGTTGGGTCGCTACGGCACGATCGAGGAATTCGGACGGCTCGGCGCTTTCCTTCTTTCCGATGCCGCCAGCTATATTACCGGCCAAACGATCGCCGCCGACGGAGGCTCCATCAAAACCGTTTGGTGATCTTCTAATTTAGACAGAGTTCATATTTACTTTCCTGAGTGGCGTAACTACTCTCCTCCGCTTTCCTAATAAAGTAGAGGAGCAAGCATGAACTGGAAAGCACTGGCAAATCGAATTTTGGATGGCGGCGACCCGATGACCCGCGACGAAGCACTAGCGGCGCTCAACTCGTCTGACGACGAGCTGCTCGATGTGCTGCAAGCGGCTTACCTGATTCGTAAAAACTTCTTCGGCAAGAAGGTCAGTCTGCATGTCTTGAAAAATGCCAAGAGCGGGGCCTGCCCGGAAGACTGCTCGTTTTGTAGCCAATCAAAAACCTCCACGGCCGATGTTGAGGAATATGCCATGGAAACGGCCGATGAAATCGTCGCCGGAGCCAAAGAGGCCATCGACATGCAAGCCCTGCGCTACTGCGTCGTCACCAGCTCTCGCGCCCCCTCCGAATCCGAACTGAAAACCATCTGCGAAGCCGCGGCGAAAATCAAAGAACAAACCCCGCAGCTCGAACTCTGCGCCTCCATGGGTTTTTTGACCGAGGAAAAGGCTCAGCGCCTCAAGGATGCCGGGGTCGACCGCTTCAACCACAACCTCGAAACCTCCGCCAACTTTTATCCCTCCATCTGCTCCACGCACAAATTCGAGGACCGTGTTGAAACCGCCCGCACCGTAAAAAAAGTGGGCCTCGATCTCTGCTGCGGCGGATTAATCGGTATGGGCGAAAGCCTTGAAGACCGCGTTGACCTTGGCCTGATGCTCAAGGAGCTCGACACCGACTCCGCCCCCATCAATTTTCTCGACCCGCGCGAAGGGACTGATTTGGAAGGGCAACAGCGACTCTCCCCCAACGACTGCCTGCGCACGCTCTGCATGTTCCGCTTCATCCTGACCTATGCGGAAGTCCGCATCGCCGGTGGACGCGAAACCTGCCTGCGCGGCCTCCAGCCGCTCTCGCTCTACGCCGCCAACTCCATGTTCACCAACGGATACCTCACCACCG
>JAUXGY010000453.1 GCA_030621805.1 Kiritimatiellales bacterium
TTTCCTGTTCAGGATGGAACGGGGCAAAGCGAAGTAAAAGAAATGGAGATACGATGAAAAGATTCTGGATTCTAATATTGACCGTATGGTGTGCAGGTATGGCACTTGCCGACGAGGGGAACCGCCGCTGGTTCGTGGATAAGAATTTGGTTTATGAACGAGGAAGCGCGCTGAGCACCGAATACCTGCAAGAGCACACTCCGGGGTTTTCAAAGACACTGGAAAGCATTCTGCCCTGGCTTGTTCGCATCGAGGTGCGGCACTCCTTCATTGACGACGGCTATAGCTCGAACCATGGCACGGGGATCATCTTGAAGGGCGGAAAGGTGCTCACCGCAAACCATGTGCTAACCGAGAATGTGCGAGGCGGAGAGATCGAGGTGATTCTGACTCTTCCGAATGGGCGGATATTTTCCGCTTCGATCGAAGAGCAGGGCAAAAGGGACTGGGCGCGCCTGCAGATGAACATTCCGGACGGACAGGAGAATCTGCTGGAATCCCCGATTGCGATGGCGGCGGCGACTCCCGGCGAAACTACGGTTTTCATAGGCTATCCAGCCCGACTGGGGCTCGATGCACAAGGCCATGTGAAACCGTTCCACAAAGGGGATAAAGAGCAGGGGATCCCGGCCGATAAGCTGAGACCCATGCTCGTGGTGGCCGTTGCCGAGGATCTTGAAGCGCTGACCCTCAAGCCGCTGGCTGGCTTTCCCCCGGTGGGCGGAATGAGCGGCGGGCCGTTGTTCAATTTAAAGGGGCAGTTGATCGGGGTTCAGCACTCCGTCTCCACAACCACCGACAACGCCACGGGAGGGGTTCTCTACTATAAAATCGATGCAACCCCCATCTCCGCCACCAACCCTTCGGGACCCACCGAAAGAAAATCGTGCGAGGAATAATACTCCCGGAAAAAACCTTACGATAGAAAGAGGGAACGCATGCATTTGGTTTGAATCCGCTTGCCTATTTTCCGGCGTCTGGAATATATTGCCGACCCTTTCAACAATGCCCCGGTAGCTCAGCTGGATAGAGCAACGGACTTCTAATCCGTAGGTCACAGGTTCGAATCCTGTCCGGGGCGCCATTCTTAAAAAACGGGCTCTCCCTCAAAGACGGGGCAAGGGCGGTTTTCTGGCTCGCCCCAATAAGATCCCGATTTAGACCCGCGCAATGCCGTCTTTTGCATTAATCAAGCGCTGGACGAGCTCCTCGTAGCTACCTGCGGCAAGGAGGGTTTCCTTGCAGGGTAGGACCAGTTCAGCACGATCCGTAAAATTGATCGAAGACCTAATGCGGGCGCCCGTCATTTCAACGAGCCGTTTGTTTTCCGGTCGAATCGCATCGGCGGTGTCTTTATTGTAATCGTTTAGCGGCACTGCATATATTTCCAGAAACATTTTTCTCTCCATGGGTTTTACTGCATTCGTGACGGATATTAATCGTGTGTATCGGGTTGTGTCTATCACCAATAATGGGAGGTTTGGGGCATCCGTAGGTCAATAATCTAGTCAGTCCGAGTGTCCCTTTTTAGGTCGCAGATACGTTTTTTTTGCAATGCCGTATTTTTATCGGTATAAAACAACCCTCGAATTAAGGAGGATATGATGGCGAAGTGGTTTGGGTGCATGTTGTTGGTTGTGATGGCGGTCAATGGGTATGGTGACGATTGGTGTGCGTGGCGTGGGCCTAATGCCAATGGGCTTTCAAATGAAACGGGCTGGAAGCCAGAGGGCGCAAAGGTGCTTTGGACGAAGGAGCTGGGCGTAGGGTATTCATCGGTCAGCGTGAAGGGCGGCAGACTCTACACGATGGGCCATGAACCTGGTGAAGACAAGGAGGGTACCGATACGGTCTATTGCCTCGATGCCGAAACAGGTAAAACACGATGGAAGCACACCTA
>JAUXGY010000490.1 GCA_030621805.1 Kiritimatiellales bacterium
AAAGAGGCGAAGCAGGCGCGCACTTATCTAAATAAAAATGTTGAAGAGAATGCGGTTTTAGCTGCTGAGCACCTTCGGTCTGCACTTGAGTCTTTGGGGCAAGTGACGGGGCGGGTCTACCACGAGGAGTTGCTGGACAATATCTTCTCGCGTTTTTGTATCGGTAAATAAGGTTTGCCTCGGGTGGATTTGGCTGTAGAATTTCCTTCCTTTGGAAGTTGAGGAGTTTGATATGAATAGGAATTTGGCGCAGATCGTTACGTGGAGCTCGGACCGGAAGTATAAGAAGGTGGAGAACTTTCTGTTGCGTCCGGCGGTGGAGGAAAAGGCGATGCAGGTGGCCGCAACCGTTCTGGCGGATGTGAAGGAGCGCGGCGATAAGGCCGTGATTGAATACGCACGCTTGTATGACCACTCCAATATTTCCGTGCGCCGTATCCGCGTGTCGCCGGAAGAAATCAAGGATGCGAAAAAGGGGGTCGATCCCGAATTTAAGAAGGCGGCTAAAGAGGCGCACAAGCGCATTGTGGCCTTTTCGGAAAACGGCTTGCGCGATGATTGGAAAATGGCGACGCCCAAGGGCGGGATGCTGGGCGAACGGTTTGTGGCATTCGACCGGGTAGGTGCCTACATCCCCGGCGGTGCCGCGCCGTTGGCATCGACTGCGCTGATGACCCTGACGTTGGCCAAGGTGGCGGGGGTGAAGGAGCTGGTGGCCTGTTCGCCGGGCGATGCGGATGGCAAGCTGAACCCCTACATTATCTATGCACTCGATCTCGCGGGCGCGACAGAGATTTATAAAATTGGCGGAATTCAGGCGATCGGGGCCATGGCCTATGGCACCAAGAGCATTGCCAAGGTGCGTAAGATTGTGGGGCCGGGTGGACCGTATGTGACGGCGGCCAAGCGGCAGGTCTACGGCGATGTTGCGCTCGATATGGTGGCGGGACCAAGCGAGATCGCGGTGCTGTGCGATTCATCGGCCAACCCCGCGCACGTTGCCGCCGACCTTCTTTCGCAGGCAGAACACGGAACGGGCTCGGAAAAGGCCCTGCTCGTGACGACATCGCAAAAACAGGCGGAAGCTATCCGTGTCGAGGTGCTCACACAGGCCGCAACGCTATCGCGGGCGGAACCGGTTGTTCAGGTGCTGGAGAAGGGGATGTTACTTGTTGTTGTGAAAAACATGGCCGAGGGCATGAAGCTCTGCAACCTGTTTGCGCCGGAACACATGGAGCTGATGGTTAGCAACCCGGAAAAATGGATCGATAAAGTGGAGAATGCCGGCGCGCTGTTTATTGGCGAATGGACGCCGGAGTCGGTCGGTGATTTTGCCGCTGGACCAAGCCATGTTTTGCCGACAGGTGGGACGGCGGCCTATTTCTCGGGACTGACGGTGGAGGATTTTCGCCGCCGCATCAGCCTGATCCAATTCACCCAGGAAGACCTGAAGGACGTGCTTCCGGTGGTCGAAGCCTTTGGCCGCGTTGAAACCCTCGACGGCCACGCCCGTTCCGCAAGCATCCGGTTTGAATGATTTTTGTGTATGG
>JAUXGY010000068.1 GCA_030621805.1 Kiritimatiellales bacterium
GTCGTATCGGTAGCGGTTGAGATCAGACCGTAGTGGAAAGCCTCCCACTCGTCGTTTAGGCCGTCGCTATCGAGGTCGGAATTGCCGCTGACGGCGATAGAAATGACGGTGGTGACCGCGGCGCGCGGATAGAGGCCGCCCCCGGCATCCTGAACTCCGAGAGTGAGAAGATGCTCCCCGGTAATCAGCACCGATCGATTTGCGAGGGTGATGGTACCGGTATGCGGATCCATGGAAAACGGGCCGCCGTCGTTTCCGTCAAGGATGTTATAGAGTAAGGGATCCGAAGAGGAATCCGTCGCGGAGACGGTATCGACCACCGTTCCGTTCGGGTCGGTATTGCTTGTGGAAAAAGCGTATGGTGCCGCATCCCACACGGGGGCGGTGTTGGCGTTGAACCCTTCCAGATAGGCTCCGTCAATAACCGTTGGGTTGGCAAACCCGGGGCCGGTCCATGCCGCCTCGCAATGATCCCCGCCGCCGCCTTCCTTGACCAGAGCCTCGATGTAGTATTTCTGCCCGGCAACCAACGAGACCGGCGCCGATTGCTGCGATGCGTATTTATCCCACTGGTGATAGCCCGTCCAGGGATCTACCGAAGCGACCACTGAAGCATTCGCAGGGTGGGTGTCTGTGCTGAGAAGCAATTGACCATTGTCGTCCGAGGCGATATAGAAGGTGTAGCTACCGGTCGTGGGGGGAATCACATAGGCGCGGATGCGCCCTCCGTAGTTATCCTCAATTTTCTCGCCGGAATCAAAAGCGGAAAGGGTGCGGACATAGCTTGGCGAGTCGGGATAGCTGGCCTGTCCCGTGAGGTCGGAAACCGCATCCCCCCCGATGCCGCTCCAGATTTCCTGATAAAGGACTCCGGAAAGCATGGTGGCGGGCGAATCGACGCTGATCGAGATTATGCCGTTGCCGCTTCGGGCCGGTGTGCCATCGTCCGTGACCTGCACATTGAGGCTAAACACATCGCCGGCATCCAACTGGCTGGCATCCGCCACGGTGATGGCTCCTGAGGCGGGATCGATGGAAAATACACCGGCGGAATCGCCGCTAACGATGGTGAACAGGCCGTGGGTATCGCCGCTGTTTAGATCGAAGGGTTCGACCGTTGTCACGGTCGTTCCAATGTAGGAATCTTCAGGAATACGGTGTTCCGCATCCACGATCGAGGGGGCATAGTTCGGACTATACGGAGCGGTGTACAGCCCTGAAATAATCTGGCGCGTTATGCCAGGCCCCTGCCATGCCGCCGAAACGTGGTCGCCACCGCCGCCTTCTTTATGTCGAATTTCCAGATAGTAGGGATGCCCGGCGGTCAGCGTGACCGATGAGCTCTTCTGGGAGGAAAACTTGTCCCACTGGTTGGCACTGGTATAACCCAAAACCCAGCCGATCTTTGAGGTGTTGGCTGGATTGGCATCCGTGCTAAGATAAAGCTCGCTGGCATCGTCCGACGCCACCCAGAAGGTGTAGCTACCTGTTGCGGGCGGAATGACGTAACCGCGAAATGCGCTGCCATAATTGTCGGCATGGGATCCGGCGTTGATGCTGGTGCGCTCGACCACTGAGCCCGGGCTGTGTGGGAAGCTACCGTCGTTCGTCAGATCCGAAACAGAGCTTCCGGAAATGCCTTCATAATAGGTGTGAGTGATGGTGCCGGGAACATATCCCTCGACAATGTTCACGAGAGTAATCGTCACGGCGGTCGAAGCGGTCAGAGCCGGTGCGCCCTGGTCGGTGACCGTCACCGTGAGGTTGTAGACGGACTGCACCGAGGCATCGGTATCCGCCGCCACCGTGATCTGGCCAGAGCTTGGATCAATGGAAAAGGCGTTGCCGACATTCCCGGCGGTAATTGCATAGGTCACGAAGTCGTAGGGGTCGTTGTCCGAACCGGATACCTGAAGGAGCTCGGCTCCCGTCTTGGTGTGTTCGAGCATCGTCAGCGAGCCACCGCCAGTAATCGTCGGTGCCTCATTAACATTGGTAACCTCGATGACCACGCGCACGGTTTCATTCAATGCAGGAGTGGTTGTATTGGCAATATCGACCCAAAGCCCGAAGGTTGCTGGATCGTCATAATGGAAAGAGAGGGCTTCATAGTCAAACTGCGCCGAATCGGCCACCGTCAACTCGCCCGTTGTGGGATTGATTACAAAAGCCCCGCTGTCGTTGCCGGAAAAAATGGCGAATGTGATCGGATCAGCTCCGTGGCTGTTGCGCGGAACTACCGTACCCACCGGCGTTGCATTGGCGGTGTTCTCTGCCACCGTGAAGCGATCCGGCCGCACCGCGTTTGGAACCATTCCTTCTACGTTGTAAAAGCCGAGCGAGCCATAGCTGCTGAACCCCGTGCCCAGCACATCACCATATTCCACGCCGGTGACACGGAGGAAATAGTCCCCGGCACCCAGTGTGGCACTGACCGTGGCACTGAGTTCCGCTCCCGGGTTGGCCGAGGCCACCACGGTGTTCGTGGAATCGAGAAGCTCCACCAACACATCCAGGTTGGCGCCCGGCGCCGCCGTATTCACCGTCAACGATACGGTGCCGGAAGCTGTGGTTGTAAACTTGAACCCGTCGGAGTCAGCATCCGTTTCGATTACGCCCTTGTTTTCCACCGAATCGTCGGGGTGCACTTCCATCAAGGTGGCCGTCGCCAGCGTGTCACCGTGGTCGTCCGCACGCAGGGCAACATTGTTTTTGGAGTCGATAATGACCAGGTCATCCTGCGTTTGGTTCGCGTCGTTATACTCGCCCTTGCTCCAGTGCGTAATGCTCTTTCCATAGGGTGCCCCCATGATCGGTCCCCAGCTCATCGTACCGGATCCATGCCCACCATAATAACCCGAGGGCGACGTTCCATCGTGGCTCAAGCCCAGAGTATGGCCCACCTCATGGGCCACCACCAACGCGCCCGAGCTTCCGGTATAGAAACACCAGCAAGGCGTGTCGCCCGTCCAGTTGAAGGAATTCACGTAGGCAACGCCGCCCGCACCGGGGTGTATGGCCGTGGTCGGCGTAATGATGCAGCGTTGGCGGCTATTTTCCGGGGCATCCAGATAGATCTGAAGATCCGTTGTAACGTTAATGTTGTACGGGGCAAACTCCTCAGCCACTCGTGCCCACAGGTCCTTGATCTGGGCGGAGGTCAGACTATAGGCTTCGGCATCTATGTCGCTCCAACCGTTGTGCGGGCCTTCCTCTCCATCAAAATCCAGATAGACTACAGCCTGCGAACCCGGAAGACTAGAGAGAGAAATCACCCCGTTTTGGTAGCCGGGAATCGCAATAGTATCAGGATGGTCTGCCGGAATCTCTTCGGGCTCTTCTTCGGACAGAGGTGGTATGGTGTAGTTGCGGCAGAATACGTCGTCCGCGTGTTTTTTCTGGAGTTCGGGAATTCCATCCATCCCGGGTTCCACGCTATAGGCCACGTCGCCCTCATCAAAGGTCACCGCACCCACCATCGATCCGGCACCGCCGGGCATGGATTGAAGCTGGAAGAAAAACCGCCCGGGCCTCGGAGCTGTAAGCGATCCCTGCACCATCACCGTCTGGCCTTTCTCCTGCCGAATCATCTCCACTCGGCCCTCTGCCTGTCCGCCGCCAGATAGAGCAAAACGAATCGGCGAGCCATTGCCCACAGCAAACAGCTCGTTCTTAATCGCCTGAGTCATCTTCAGCGCGGGGCTTTCAGCTGGGGAGGTTTTGGATCCAGCCTCCACCACGGCGGAGGGACCGCATTCCTTACAAACAGAAACTGGAACATCGGGCTTGTCAATCGTTTTGGCGATCGGAGCCTCCCGAACGGGGGGCGGAGGAGGTGTTGATTTTGATGGCACCCCACTCCCTCCAGAATTAAGGCGCATAAAAAATCCGATTGCCGCAAGGGCCAGGACGACCCATGCGCCGCCAATCCAATAGTTTCTTTTCATCATGTACCACCGATGTCTACGTGAGCTAGCATATCAAAAGCATTGCGAAGCAGAGCCTTTCGAAAAAGAATCGCACGCAACCATATATAGCGCCCCATGGCAACCCTGTTTCCTCGGCAACCATAGCCGCCAAAATGAATGTCCTAGGCCGCCCTCTCGATTTTAAACTTTTTACGTTTTCCCACTTGCGCCCTCATCCGGGCGTAGGTATCTTCCCCTCCTCTTTTTATCCCCATTTGCTCGGGTGGTGAAATTGGTAGACACGCAAGGTTGAGGGCCTTGTGGGCGCTTTAGCCCGTGTGGGTTCGACTCCCACCTCGAGCACCATTTCCTGTTCAATCCGCCCTTGAGAAATTGTTCTCAATCTGGCATTCCTTTGCCCTTCCCTACTCGGAAAGGACTCCATGAACTACGTTTTACAGGTTTTATTTATTCTGGTGCTAATGGCGGTCGGATATGTTGCTCGCAAGCGTGGGATGGTAAGCGCGGTGGGCACGAGCGAGATGGTGCGGGTGCTGATTGCAGTGATCTACCCCTGCCTCATTTTTTCGTCAGTCACGCGGCTGGATGCCGCCGAGCTGGCAGCCAACTGGATAATGCCGGTGATGGCGCTGGTGATTGCGGGGACGGGCCTGCTACTCGGGCTGGTTGCCCTGCGCTGCATGAAGGAAGTGGATCAGAAACGATCCAGCGCGTTCCTGTTCCAGAATATGGTTAACAACTACCTCTTCCTGCCGCTTCCGCTGGTAATGTTACTTTGGGGACCGCAGGGGGTCGCATTGCTGGTATTCGCCTCGATGGGCTTCGAGCTGGTGGTCTGGACGGTGGGCGTCTTCCTGTTTAACCGCACGAACCGGCTGTCGGACGGTCTCCGGATGATGTTCGGGCCGCCGCTGATTGCGCTGCTCTTCTCGATCGGCTGGGTCTGTGTACGCGACCTGCTGCATCCGGAGCTACCGCCCTCGAAATTCCTTGCCGATCTTGTGCATCGCCTGATAGATCTCCTCCATTTTGGTACGGAGACCGTCGGGGAAGCGACGGTGGCGGTTTCGATGATTGTGGCAGGTAGCCGGATCGCGGCACTGAATATACGAAAGGCGTTCGATAAACATGTATGGATGGTGGCGGCACTACGGCTGCTGGTCACGCCCGTGGCCTTTATCCTGATCCTAAAATTAATCCCGATGGAAGAGACGGCTCGCGGCATCCTGTCCGTCGTGGCGGTGATGCCAGCAGCGGTGGCAAGTCTGGTTTTCAGCGAGCGCTTTGGCGGCGACTCGGAGTTTATTGCCTCGACCCTACTCGTCACCCACCTCGGCGCGATCGTGACGATTCCGCTGCTTCTGGCGTGGGCGCTGTAAAAGAAAGGCTCTAGACCTTGGGCTTTGGGCAGCCTATGGCCCAATGCCTTTTTTACTACTCCGGAATAAATAATTTCTGGCCGACACGTATCGTGTCGGAGTTGAGATTATTGGCCTGCTTGATGGCTTTGACGGTGGTGCCGTAGGCGGAGGCGATGGCGGAAAGCGTGTGGCCGGGTTCAACAACATGCTCGCGCCCGGCGCCGCGGCTGGGCTTTGATGGTCGGGTAGCGACGCTCTTTTTCAGCAAGCCTTCGACGCGGCGGATAAGCTCCCGCATCTCGCGGGCCTGCTTGGCATCGAGTGCTTTCATGGAAGCGTTGAGTTGCGCAATCTGCGAATTGCAGGAACGGACTTCGCTACGCAGTTGCTGCAGTTGCTGGCTCAGCTGGGCATTGGCCATTTCGGTCGTTTCGAGCTTCCCTTGCATGCGGAGGTTTCTTTCCTCTGCGTGGCGTGCGGCGGCTTGTTCGCGGGCGTCGGCCTCGCGCCGCTGTTGCGGGGATTGCAGGGTTTCGCATCCGGAAAGGAGCAGGAGAGCGGCGAGGCTGAGCATCATTTTATAGTTCATTTTTCCATCCATATTCTGCGGTTTCATATTCAACATTCGATATTCATCAGGGTTTCCATTGGTATAAAAAGCGAGGGGCCGTTTCCAGCGCCGTCACATCGGGAAGATGGGGAGCCTTGGAGGTCATCAGCATCTCTAAAAAAGTCATTTCATCTTGATAGCGAACCAAGTAGACCTCTTCCTCGCCAAGCAGTTCTTCGATCCGGTCGACGGCCTCCTGCCAGTAGCCGATGCCATCAATAAAGTTATGCTTCAGCGCTTGCTGCGCACTGAAGACCCGTCCGTCGAGCAGGTCGCGGTTCTCGAACCCGCGCGACTCCTCAACAATGGTGGCGAAGCGGTCCTGCATCCCGTCGACCAACTCCTGCAACATGGCCATATGTTGAGGGTTGACCTCTTTGAAGGGGTTAAGCATATCTTTGTTCGCACCCGAGGCAATGGTCACGGAGCTGAGCCCCAACTTATCGCCTAACCCTTTCATGTTGAGTGTCTGCATGATGACCCCGACGGAACCGATGATGGCGGTGGGTTCCGCAATGATATAGTCCCCGGCCATGGCGGCATAGTAGGCGCCGGAGGCGCCGAGGCTACGAATAAAAACCATAACGATGCGTTCATCGTCGGCTTCTTTAAACTGCCGGAGGGCCGTATAGATTTCGTCGCTGGGCGTCACACCACCCCCAGGGGAGTCGACTTCGAGCAAGATCGCCTTCACATCGGGATCGTTCATCGCGGTTCGGATTTGATTGAGGGCGGCCTCCACCATGTCGGGTTCAGACCCGAAGAGGCGATCGCGTTGGCCTCGCATGATGACCCCGACGAGATCAATGCGAACGACCTTGGTATCTCCGTAGCCGAACGACCAAACTTCCTCATAAGAGGGGAACTCGTCCACGGGATAGTTGGTGTCCGCGACCGACGATCCCACAAACAGTGCGGCGAATAACCCCACATTAGTCAAGAAGCTACCAAACAGAAACATGCCCAAAACCACAATCGCGATCCAAAACCCGACTTTTGATCCATTCTTGCCCATAGGTAATCCTCAATTTAATAAGATAGAACACCCTAGCGGTTCGCCTTCTTTATTTGAACAAATAAATTCCAATGGTTGGAAAAAATCGGCTACGGTGTCCTAAATTATTGAAAAAAGGAGCACATTTTGGATTATCTCACACGCGCACAGGAAGTTCTGGACAACGAAATCGCCGGGCTTGAAAAGGTCAAGCGCGATATGGGTGAAGGCTTCATCCAGGCCATCGACGCCATTCTGGCCACCGTGGACAACGGCGGCAAGCTGGTCGTGACCGGAGTCGGCAAAAACTGGCACATCGGAAATAAGATGGCCGCCACCTTCACCAGCACCGGAACCCCCGCCGTCGCCATGCACCCGATCGAGGCCATGCACGGCGACTTTGGTATTCTTGGCGATCGCGACATTCTGCTGGCGATGAGCTATTCCGGTGCATCCGACGAGCTGATCGCCCTGCTTCAGCCCGTAAAGCGAAAGGGCATCAAGATCATCGCCATGACCGGCGAAATGGACTCCCCCCTCGCACAGCATAGCGACATTATCGTCTCCGTGAAAATCGAACAGGAAGCCTGTCCCTTCAATATGGCCCCCACTACCAGCACCACGGCCACGCTCGCCATGGGCGATGCGCTCGCCATGGTACTGCTCAAAGCCCACGGCTTCGAGATCGAGGACTATGCCAAGCTCCACCCCGGAGGGGCAATCGGTCGGACCCTCTTGCTGCGCGTCGGCGACGTGATGCGTACTGGCGACCGCTGCGCCACCGTCCAGATTGGGCAACCCGTCCGCGAGGCGCTTATCGCCATGACAGGCGCGCAAGCCGGCTGCGTCGCAGTAGTCGAAAAAGACAACGCGCTCGCGGGCATCATCACCGACGGCGACCTGCGCCGCCACCTCATCGAGACCCCTAATCTGGTGGAACAACCGGTCGAGTCCGTTATGACCGCCGGCCCCATCACCCTCTCGAAAGGCCAGCTCGCCCTTGAAATCCTCAATATCTACGAAGAGCGCAACATCGACGACCTCATCGTTGTCGACGAGCAAAACCACGTGATTGGTGCCGTCGATATTCAGGACCTACCGAAACTGAAAATTCTATAACGTCCAGCAAACGTTACATGACGATGAATCAGGCCACTTCCCGGTTGACCCGTTTGGGGGCAATCGGTAGGGTGCGCGAGTTCTTTATACATAGACTAGAAGGAGAGAGGACAATACTATGGCAATGATGATTTCAAAGTTTCACAAACTGATCCAATCCAAAATCGTATGGGGCTGCTTTGCCGTCCTGATCAGTATCGCATTTGTGGGCGTTTATACGCCGGGAGCAGGGGATCGCAGCCAAGCGAAACGCGCCTATGAAGAGA
>JAUXGY010000281.1 GCA_030621805.1 Kiritimatiellales bacterium
GGTCATGGAAACAAAAACGGGAACGCCAAATTCCGATGCGACTCTGGCCGCAAGTTGCGCCTCTTGAATGTGCGAGAAGGTTTCAATCATGAAAAAGTCGATGCCTTCGTCGGCCAGCACGGCCATTTGTTCGCGATAGGTTTCCGCCAGCTCGTCGGCTTTGTTCGCCAGATAGACTTGCCCGGATTTCAGGACGGGGCCGACCGATCCGGCCACCAGCGTATCGCCGCCCGCAGCTTGGCGCGCCAGTTGCGCGGCCGTGCGGTTGATGGCTTCGAGCTGGTCGGCGAGCCCGTGCGCCTGGAGTTTGATACGGTTTGCGCCGAACGAATTCGTTTCGATCACATCCGCCCCGGCATCGGCATATTCTCGGTGGATGCCCGCAATGAGCTTCGGGTTAGTGATGCACAGGTGCTCGTAGCAGGTGTTGATAAAAATGCCCTTCGAGTAGATCACCGTGCCCATTGCCCCGTCGAAGATGAGCGGGTGCTCTGCGAGGCGTTCAAGTATGTTTTTCATGCGTTGTATCCTAGGTTGGGGGAAAGCCATTTTTCTACTTTTTCGACGGTCCAGCTTTTCCGTTTCGCGTAGTCCGAAACCTGATCGCGGTCAATTCTTCCAAGCGGGAAGTAGCGCGAATCGGGGTGGGCGAAGTAGAGGCCGGAGACGGAGCTGGCGGGGTTCATGGCCATGCCTTCGGTGAGTTCGATGCCGGTGTGGGCGGAGGCATCGAGCTGCTCGAATAAGGTGATCTTCTCGGTGTGATCGGGGCAGGCGGGATAGCCGGGGGCCGGGCGGATGCCTCGATATTTTTCTTTGATGAGATCCGCATAGCCAAGGTTTTCGGTTTGACCAAATCCCCATGCATCGCGGGTTTGTTTATGGAGGTATTCAGCGAAGGCTTCGGCGAGGCGGTCACCGAGGGCCTGGGTGAGGATGCAGTTGTAGTCGTCGTGATCCTCGCGGAATTGCTGTGCGAGTTCGCTGACGCCGGAGCCGGCAGTCACGGCGAATCCGCCGATATGGTCGGCCACGCCGGAGTCTTTCGGTGCAATGAAGTCGGCAAAACACCGGTTGGGGGTTCCATCGGTTTTGATGTGTTGCTGCCGCAGGAAGTGGAGGGTGGTTTTCACTTCGGCGCGGGTTTCGTCGGTGTAAATTTCGACGTCATCCCCGACGCGGTTGGCCGGGAAGAAGCCGTGGATACCACGCGGTTTAAACCGGTTTTCATCGATGATGCGTTGAAGCAGTTCCTGTGCGTCGTCGTAGACCGCGCGTGCGGCCGGTTTTTCGAGTATATCGGGAAACTTGCCTTGGAATTCCCACGTACGGAAAAACGGGGTCCAGTCGATGAAGGGCACGAGGTCTTCAGCACTAACCGAGTCGATCGCCCGGGTTCCGGTGAAGTCCGGGGAGGGGGGTGTATAGGTTTTCCAGTCGGTGGAAAAGGAATTGGCGCGTGCGGCTTCTAGCGGCTGGAAGGCTTTGGCTTCCTGCGCATCGAGATGTTGCTCGCGCAGGGCGTTGTATTCGTATTTAATCGCGCGGCGATAGGCCAGATCTTGGTTCAGCAGCGATTGAACCACGGTGACCGCCCGCGAGGCATCGAGCACGTGGATGGCAGGCGCGTCGTATTCCGGGGCAATCTTGACCGCCGTATGTTTCTTGCTGGTCGTTGCTCCACCGATGAGCAGGGGCAGCTTCATTTCCATGCGTTGCATCTCTTTGGCCACATGCACCATTTCGTCGAGCGATGGCGTGATCAGGCCGGAGAGACCGATGATATCGGCGCCCCATTCCTTGGCTTCCTTGAGGATCTTGTCCCACGGAATCATGACGCCGATGTCTTTTACTTCGTAGTTGTTGCAGGCGAGCACCACACCGACAATGTTTTTGCCGATGTCGTGGACATCGCCCTTGACGGTAGCCATCAGCACCTTGCCGGCACTGACGGATTTCCCATCCTTTTCGTCATCCATGAAGGGGAGGAGGTAGGCGACGGCCTTTTTCATGACACGCGCGCTTTTTACGACCTGCGGCAGGAACATTTTTCCCGAGCCAAACAGGTCGCCCACAATATTCATTCCTGCCATGAGCGGGCCTTCAATCACCTTGATTGGACGAATCAGTTTGAGCCGCGCCTCTTCGACATCTTCATTAATAAAATCAACGATGCCCTTGACCAGTGCGTGTGAAAGCCGTTCTTCGATGGAACCGCTGCGCCACTCCTGTGTTTCCACCTTTTTATCGCGCTTTTCGCCCTTCACGGTTTCGGCAAAATCAATCAGGCGTTCGGTGGCGTCCTCGTCGTGGTTGAGCACCACATCCTCGACGGCTTGAAGCAGGTCGGGTGGCACCTCGTCGTAGACCTCCAACATGCCGGGGTTTACGATTCCCATGTTGAGCCCGGCTTTTGTGCCGTGGTAGAGGAATGCGGCATGGATGGCTTCGCGCACGCGGTTGTTGCCTCGGAACGAAAAGGAGACGTTGCTAATGCCGCCACTCACCATGGCACCCGGAAGGGTGTCGCGGATCAGCTTGGAGGCTTCGAAGAAGGAGACCGCATTGATCCGGTGCTCCTCCATGCCGGTGCCGATGGGGAAGACGTTGGGGTCGAAAATAATGTCGGTTGGTTCAATGCCGATTTCATCGACGAGAATGCGGTAGGCACGGGTGCAGATATCGATCCGCCGCTCGGTGGTATCGGCTTGCCCTTTTTCATCGAAAGCCATCACCACCATGCCCGCACCGTAACGTTGGATCTTTCGCGCATGTTCGCGGAAAAGGTCTTCGCCTTCCTTCATGCTGATGGAGTTGACGATGCCCTTGCCTTGAATACATTTCAGCCCGGCTTCGATGACCTCCCATTTTGATGAGTCGATCATGATCGGTACACGCGAGATATCCGGCTCGGATGCGACGAGATGGAGAAACTTGACCATCATCGCCTCGGAGTCGATGAGGCCCTCATCCATATTGATATCAATAATGTTTGCGCCGTTTTCTACCTGCTGGCGGGCAATCTGCAAGGCGGCTTCGAGGTCGCCCTCGCGGATGAGCCGCGCAAACTTGGGCGAGCCGGTAATATTGGAACGCTCGCCGACCATCACGAGGTTCATCTCCGGAGTAATGCGTAGGGGTTCAAGTCCGCTGTAGTGCGGGCGATCATCTTTGGCCGGTGGAATACGTGTTGGATATTTTTTGACGGCATTGGCCATCGCTTTAATATGCGCCGGGGTGGTGCCACAGCATCCGCCCCAAATATTGGCATAGCCGTTCTTTGCAAAATCGTCGTAGATGGCTCCCATGTGTTCCGGGGTGTCGTCGTAGCCCCCGAAGGCGTTGGGCAGGCCGGCGTTGGCGTAGATGCTGATGTAGCAGGGGGCAATCTCGGCAAGCTCTTC
>JAUXGY010000021.1 GCA_030621805.1 Kiritimatiellales bacterium
TGTCGAATCCGACAGCGACCGAGTGCCCAGTGAAAGGGATGGTGATGGCCTGCGTCAGGCGGCAATGCCCAGGGCATCTTTCGCCGACTTCACCGCCGTATTGGCATCGTCGGAATAGCCGTCGGCGCCGATTTCGTCGGCATAGGCCTGAGTGACGGGTGCGCCCCCGATCAGGATTTTTGCACCGGAATCTTTCAGAGCATCCACGACTTCCTTCATGTAGGGCATGGTGGTGGTAAGCAGGGCGCTCAGCAGGATAACCTGGACCCCGCTATTAACCGCTTCGCGGTATTTTTCAACATCGCAGTCAACGCCGAGATCAACGACATCGAAGCCCGCACCTTTGAGCATCATGGCGACAAGGTTTTTGCCGATGTCGTGCAGGTCACCTTTGACGGTTCCGATAGCGACTTTTCCGATGGGTTCGTGCCCAGCAGCTTCGAGCAACGGTTCGAGAATATCGAGGCCCGCCTGCATGGCGCGTGCAGCAATGAGCATTTCAGGAACGTAGGCTTCGTTCCGCGAAAAACGATCCCCGATTTCCGCCATGGCCGGAATCATGGATTCCATTAAAATCTCCGCAACGTCGCATCCAGCGTCCACCGATTCCTGAACAATTTCCGCGACATCCTTACGTTTCCCTTTTAGCACTGCTTCGTATAAAGCTTCATTCTTGGCCATAATTTTTCCTCCGTAGTTAGAATACCTATATTTAATAGTCACATTAGATCCAATAACTCAACCGATAAATAGAGTGATTGGGGTAAAAAATAGCACAATCATGCTGTATTAGAACAATCCGGTTACCTTTCCGGTATTCACATCAACATCGATCTGGCGATAGCCGGGGTTCGACCCGGTTCCCGGCAGCAGCTTAATGTCGCCTGCAACGGGAACCACAAAACCTGCTCCCTTGTAGATGAGCACATCGCGGATCGGCAGAATCCATCCGGTCGGTGCGCCTTTGAAATCAGGATTGTGCGACAGGCTGAGGTGGGTCTTTACCATGCACATGCCCATTTTCCTGACATCGGGGTCGGCCTCGAAAAGGGCTATCTTTTCTTCGGCTTCTCTCGACCACTCAACGCCGGATGCGCCATAGATTTTAGTGGCGATAGTAAGGACACGATCCTTAAACGGCATATCAAGCTCGTAGAGATAGTCGAAATTATTTTCTTCTTCGCAGGCGGCCACGACCTCTTCGGCCAGTTCGACCGCACCTTCGCCGCCTTTGAGCCAGTGCTCGGAAACCGCGCAGCGTGCACCCTGTTCCTTTGCGATGCGCCGGATGAGATCGTGCTCGGCGGAGGTGTCGGTGTAGAACCCGTTGATGCAGACGACCGGGCTGACGCCGCTTTGCTTAACAATGTTGATATGGGCAACCAGATTGGCGCAGCCTTTTTCGAGCATCTCCAGATTTTCTTCCGTATAGGCGGAGTCGAGTGGTTTTCCGGGTTTAACGGACGGGCCACCACCGTGCATCTTGAGGGCTCGTACAGTAGCCACAATCACGACCGCATCCGGCTTCAGCCCGGAGTAGCGGCACTTCAGGTTCCAGAATTTTTCAAAGCCGATATCTGCCGCGAATCCGCTTTCGGTTACGAGATAATCGCCCATGCGAATACCGAGGATATCGGCAATGACGGAGTTCTGACCAATGGCAATATTAGCGAAGGGGCCGGCGTGTACGAAGACGGGGTTACCTTCAATCGTCTGCACCAGATTAGGGTTGATGGCATCAATCATCAACGCGGTCATGGCGCCGTCCACTTCGAGGTCGGCGGTCGTCACCTCTTTACCGCTTCGGCTGTAGGCCACCACAATATTTCCGATGCGATTGCGCAGATCGGCCAGGCTGTTGGCAACGGCGAGGATGGCCATCAGTTCGCTTGAAACGGAAATCTGGAAACCGGATTCCATTTCATAACCATCCATCTTACCCCCTTTGCCGATGGTAATGTTTCGCAGCGACTGCGCGCAGAAGTCGATCGCCCATTTGATCTGTACGCGCTCGGGATCCACATCGAGCCGTTTGATGCCGATTTTTTTCAGGCGTTCGTCATCATAGTTATTTTCGTGCTGCATGCGGGCGGTCAGCGCCACCATAGAAAGGTTGTGGGCATTGGTGATGGCATCGAAATCACCGGTGAGGCCCAGTGAAAACGGGGCGAGTGGAATGCACTGTGCCAATCCGCCGCCAGCGGCGGAGCCTTTGATATTGAAGGTCGGGCCGCTACTGGGTTGACGAATGGCACCAATCGGTTTTTTGCCGATCACACCCAATCCTTCTACCAATCCCATGGTAGTCGTGGTTTTTCCTTCGCCCAGTGGAGTGGGGGTGATGGCCGTGACATCGACATATTTACCAACGGGTGCATCCTTCAGGCGCTGCCAGGTTTTGTTGTAGTCAATTTTGGCCACACCGCGTCCCATAGGAATAAGTTCCCCTTCCTGTAGCCCGAGCTTTTCGCCAATCTCCTGCATCGGCTTAATATTCTTTTCTGCGGCTTCGGCAATTTGCCAGTCGGCCATCTGGGTGGGGTCGAGATTCATGAATATCTCCATTTAGGATTCATTTTTTCTAAGATACAGGATCCAGTAGATCGTGCCGACAAAGAGTGCGCCGCCCACCATGTTGCCCACGGTGACCGGTAAAAGGTTATCGATCACAAACCCCGAAAGCGTCAGATTCGAAAGATCGGCGCCGTTGAGCAGGCCAACAATTTCCGGGTTTCCTTTCAGAAGCAGGCCGGCGGGAATAAAATACATGTTGGCGATGGAGTGCTCGAACCCCATGGCGACAAAGGCGGTGATCGGAAAGAGGATTGAAAGGATCTTATCGGTTACGGAACGGCTACTGTAGCAGAGCCAGATGGCGAGACAGACGAGAATATTACACAGCATACCGCTTGCGAAGGCCTGCACGAAGGTTAGGTTGACCTTGTGATTGGCTATGGCCAGCGCCTTTGCCCCCACGGAGCTTGAGCCGTTAAACCAGTGTCCACTGAAATAAACCAGCATCACGATGGCCAATGCTCCGACTAGGTTTCCAAGAAACACAAACAGCCAGCTGCGCAGCATCTGCCTTACCTTAACCTTGCCGGTTAAACATCCCATGACCATGAGTGTGTCTCCGGTAAACAGGTCGGCGCCGGCAATGACGACCAGAATAAGCCCAAGCGAGAATGCCATGCCGCCGATCAGTTTGATCAATCCGACATCCAGTGTGGAGTCATGTATGACAAAGGTGAAGAACGCCGCGCCGAAGGCTATGGATGATCCCGCCTGCCCCGCCAGAAAAAAGGCGCTTACAAAATCACGGTTTGCCTTACGGACCGCCGAGGCCTCGGCGTGCAGGGCCATCTCCGCCGGCATATAGGCATTCGTATTTTCCTTATTCATATTTTTGCCTTGCGGGCAAAGCTTAATCCCGGAAGCTATCGCAGAATTCACCCATCAATTCGATGGCATCGGAGGTCTTGTCCATGTCGCCATCCATCGCAGCATAGGCAGAAACCAGTTCAACCAGCTTCGGATCGGCCGGCTTGTTTCCGAACTTGTGGGCGGCGTTGACGATGCCCGCGTCCAGACCATATTCCATCGCTTTTTCGACGTAAGCCCGGCAGATTCCGATCTTGCGTCCGGGCAGGTCGCGGCAACTGTTGCTGATGCCCATCGAGAAATGAACTCCCTTCATCACGGGATCATTTTTAACCGCTTTGATGGTTTCAAATGCGCGATAGGTGTAGCCCGCAACGCCCGGCATCATCGGCATATCAATGGCCAGCGGGAAGGCGGTGGCGTCAAAGAAAATCTCTTCGGCCTTGAAGCCATGCTTTATGGCCTTTTCAAAGATCTCTCTGGCGAAGGAAACGAGATCATCAACGGTTTGGGTTGCACCTGCGTCTTCGGTCATGAGCAGACCGATGAAGGTAAAATCATACTCCTTTTTTAGTGGCATCATGGAGTCGGCTGAGTAGGTCTTGATCGAGTTGATCAGTGGCGGCTTTACGGGATCATTCGTATTGTACCATTCCTTGAGGCCTGCGATCAGGACGTTGTCGTCGGAAGAGTCGATGCAAACCGGAACGGAGCCGCCCCATTTACGGACCAGCTTGACGTATTCAACCATGATGTCCACCGCGTCTTGCGGGCTGGACTCGCCGAAAGCATCGACGTTGATCGCAATGTAGTCAGCGCCGACTTCCGCCTGATTTTCGATCAACGCGCGGACATAGTCGAGCTGCGGGCTATCGCTTTCGTAGGCGCCTTCGCCGAGGTCGTGCAGTTCGCGCATGATACCGCTGTGTTTGGGGATAGAAGCGTGGATGTCTTCGCCAATGTTGATGATTGCATTTTTCATGGTGTGGTCCTTTCCGAATAGGTAGTTAAGAATTGATGATGTGTGTTCAAGTGATGCCTGACGAGGGTTGTTAATGGTTTTACGCAACCGCGCCAACCCGCCTTCCTCCGCCTTTGCTGCAAGATAAATTTGTTCTCCCCTGCAAATCACGCCGTCTTCATTGCCACAGGTTCCGTCCGGTTTGGCATCCCCGCACGGAGCATTGGCAAATCCTTTTGCGCAACCCCCCAGTGTGCAGTAACCAAAGTTTTCCGCAAGGTAGCAATCGCCGCACTCCTCGCAATCGAATGCCGCATGCTTGACGATCCGCTCCATAGCGAATAGGGATTTTCCACGGAAACTTTCGGGATTGCCTTTGCCCATTGTTTTCTTGAGCAGGTGGAACCCCTTGTGGTCGGGGTCGAGCAGGGCCTTGTGCATAAAATTGAACCAACGCTGGTGTCGCGTTTTCTTACCCGGTTCGGACGGGACGCGTTCACCCTCCTGATCGTAGAGATAAAAGGTTTCCGCAGGCGGCCAGCACAGGTTATCTTGAAACTCAAGCCAGCCTTCACCGATTTCGGAGGCGCGGTTGAGGATCGTGCTAAATAGTTCATAATCATGGACGCCACCCAGATCAACCCCGGCATAGCCAAGAGCTTTATACATTGCCACCTGCTGCGCTGCGCGTTCCATGTGCTCTTCGAACGTTTCGGATTTAAGCTTGGCCAGCAATGCATCGCTCACATAGCAACCTGGTAGTTTTCCGGAATGCATCAGCCGCGGGGCCGCGTTGGTGGTGGTTAGAAAATAGACATTTCCCAGCACGGGCACCTTCAGTTGCGCCTCTTCCATGTAGAGCTTCAGTTCGAGGGCTTTTTTCCAATCCCACCCGACCTGTGTAATCAGAAAGCGGGCACCGCTGGCAACCTTCTTTTCCATTTTGAAATATTGCTGTAGCTGCGATGGCTCGGAGTACTTGAACGGCGAAACGGCCGCTCCGCTGTAGATCTGCTCCGCCTGCTCAAGTGCCCCCGGCTTTGCCGCCAGCAGGGCTTTGCGGTTGATCCGTGAAATCATCTGCAACAAGCCAATGGCTTCCAGCTCAAACACGCCCTTCGCCGACATCGGTACGTCGCCCGTTAAGGCCAGTACACTCTTCACGCCGCGCTGCTTATAACCAATCAACATGGAATGCAGGGCCGACTTATTATGATCCTTGCAGCTCAGGTGGGGAATAAAGTCGACCTCATCAAGCAAGCCGTTAGGGGATAACTGTGCCAGCACGTCTGATGGATCGAGATTGGAAACGCCGCCCGGATTTTGCGGCAGAGCAATGCCTGCAAAATCAAATCCTTCAGGAATGGATGTTGCGCCGTCCGCCTTGTGGCTGGACAGAAAGTTGACGATAGGAGCTATTTTATATCCCCTTCCTGCCGCAAGCTCGGCAATAATCGAAAATCGTGTTCCATCTAACAGCGTTTGTTTAAGTCGATTCATAAGTCCTCTCGTAGTGCCTATAGTGAGACATTAATCGTTGCCAGAGAATAGGAGGTTTATCAGTCAGAGTAGGTTGTTCTTGCTGTGATGCAGTTAAATTGTGTAACCTTTCCTGAATAAATAAGGGAAATATGGGGTATAATATGTCAATCTTGTCAAAGCGCTTGTTTGATTCAGTAGCAAAGGACTACCGCTCAACCTATACCCTGTCCATCCAGTTGATGGCCCCCGATGGTTGTGTGATCTTGCCGGAAAACATTCCCACCATTGAAACACTGCCGGCCGTAAACCGCACCCGGGCGCATAGCCTGAACGAGTGCGTCCGCTGGGGAGAACCCCAAGCCTTTTTCATTGCGCCAGGCATCATGAGTTGGATCGTTCCGTTGGTAAATCATACCGAATTACGAGGTGGTTTGTGTGGTGGCTATGTCCATATCGATGACGACTCGCAAAGTATCAATGCATCCATCAACTATCTGATTTCCGAAGGTGCCAAGCGGAATGACGCAAAAGCGTTCGTGGAAAATATTCCGCTATTCAGGCAGGAGCAAGTGCGGGAAGCGGCGGATCGACTCTATGAGCTCTTTTACCAATACAGCGGGTGGCAACCCCTGACCCTGAAGCGGAATAAGGATCAAATGATGCAACAACGGCAAATTGCCGAAGAGATCCACCAACGGAAGGTCGATCAAAACAAGGCCTACCCCTACGATGACGAGCGAATCCTGCTCTCCCTCATTCGGGTGGGCGACCGGGCCGGAGCCCGGAAGATTTTTAACAAGATGCTCGCCGCCATGTTTCTCTATTCACCGAAGCAGGTGGTCGTTCGTGCGCGTGCCATCGAAATGATGGGCTATCTCGTGCGTGCAGCGGTAGAGGACAGTCCGTTGATGGAGCCTTTGTTGGAGCGGCATATGAAGTGGATCGAGCAGATTGTTGAGACCCAGGACTTTGATGACCTTTGCAATGTATTGATGGAGGCGCTGGACGATTTTATGAACAGCATTTTCCTGCAAGGCTCCAGCCCCGTCAGCCCAGCCGTTGGAAAGGCACTCGACCATATCGCCGCCAACTATACCGAACCCATCGCATTGGCCGACATCGCAGAGGCCGCCGGACTGAGCACCTTCCGCATTGCCCATCTCTTAAAGGAAGCCACCGGAAAAACCGCCTTGCAAAATATCCACTACCTACGCATTCAGGAAGCCCGTCGTCTGCTTGAGGGCAGCGATATGTCCTGCACTGACGTTGCCTATGAAACCGGCTTCGGCGACCAGAGCTACTTCATCAAGCAATTCCGAAAATGGATGGGCATCACCCCCGCCAAATACCGCAAGTCCTGCAGAGCCTGATGGAACCTCTATTTCGGGAGCCTTCAAAGATGAAGGCATACCTCTTCTCTGTCGTTCCCGGCAAGACAGGGTGATTTTCTGTCCGGGGTCAACCCATTGAGAGATAGCGGGTTAAAATAAAAATCAAGAGAGAGGGTTAACTACATTTCATAGGATAATCATAGACATGCTTATCGGCCTTCACCGCACGGGTGAAGTCGGAGTACTTGTTGCCCGTGAAGATTTCGTCGAGCTGGTGCCGTTCTTCAACCGGGTCATACGAAAGGTGCTCAACCACTATGGTGGCTTTCTGTTCGTTGATAATCGTCCCAATCTTGCGGATGAAATCCTCCGGGTTGATGAGGTACATGGAGAAGACGGCTTTGTTCTCCCCCGACATGGGGTGTGGACAGAAGAGGATAAAGTAAGGAGCCAGAAGGTCAAGAACTCCTCTTAATGCAATAATAGAAGCGTCTTATATAGTGGTGCCCAGGGCGGGAATCGAACCCGCATGACCGAAGTCGAGGGATTTTAAGTCCCTTGCGTCTACCAATTTCGCCACCTGGGCATTATATACAACCCGCTCTTTTGGAACAAGTTCCAGATCTTACTCAAGCCATTTCAATCTGCTCAATGCCTTATTTGTAGCCCTTATGTACCCCTTTCTACTTAATCTATGGACCGTCTCAAGCAATCGTTCTGGATCAAATAGACAAGGGATGACAGTAGCCATGGGAGCAGGTAATTACAAAGGGAAAAAGTGCTCAGGAACGCTATTCATCAAAAGAGCGTAAGCGAACGAGATTCGGCACCCATTGAAAGGAGAGGATCAACATAGAAAGCACTCTACGAACACGGGAAGCTCCACTTCAAAAGAAGTGATTCAAAACGGCTACAAAACCCTTCCATTCGCACCCTCTGCGGATGCACGAGGGTGGTTTTCTTACAGGTAATATTCGCGATCACGGATCGCAACCTGCTCTAGAGGTCTTCGGTCTTTTCCGTCATGGCCAGTGGATCGCCGCCAAGGAGGTCTTCGACAGAGATTTCTTCACCGAGTTTAACGGGCTTGATATCCTTGTACATCGGGAATCCGGTTCCGGCAGGGATTAGGCGGCCCATGATGACGTTTTCCTTGAACCCACGCAGCTGATCGACCATGCCGAGAGTGGCAGCCTTGGTCAGTACGCGCGTGGTATCCTGGAAGGACGCCGCCGAGATAAAGGACTCGGTTTCGAGCGCGGCCTTGGTGATACCCAACAGTACGGGGGAAGCTTCCGCCGGGCGTCGACCTTCGGCCACAGCCTTCTGATTGACTTCCTGGAAGGTCTGCTTTTCGACCTGTTCGCCCCAGAGGAATTCGGTATCGCCGGGATCGGTAATCTTCACCTTACGCAACATCTGACGAACAATCACTTCGATGTGCTTATCGTTGATTTCCACCCCTTGAAGGCGATAAACGGCCTGAACCTCGTTCACAAGGTATTCCTGCAGATCCTGCGGACCACAAACTTCGAGCAGTTCCTGCGGAACGATCGGACCTTCAGTCAACTGCTGACCCTTGTGGACAAAGTCGCCGGGGAACACGATAACGTGTTTGTTCATCGGGATGAGGTGCTCTTCTTCCGCACCGGTGACGGTGTCACGAACGATCAGCTTGCGCTTGCCTTTGGCAATGCCCCCGAGTTCAACAATCCCTTCGATCTTGGCGATCTCCGCGGCCTCCTTCGGTGTACGGGCTTCAACCAGTTCGGCCACACGCGGCAGTCCCCCGGTAATATCTTTCGTACGAACCGTTTTACGCGGCGTACGGGCGAGGGTGAAACCAGCCGTGACCACTCCCTTCTCCTTGATCATCACCTGAGCTCCTGCGGGAATCGAGTAGTAGCCAACCTTGTTCTTATCCTTCTTGTCGCGGATCACGATCTGCGGGTGAAGGTCTTCCTTGTGTTCCATGACCATCAGGCCTTCGACACCGGTGGCTTCGTCGACGCCCTTCTGGACGGTGACGCCCTCAATGAAGTCGTGGAATTCAACCTTACCATCGTGCTCGGAGAGAATCGGAACGGAGTATGGGTCCCACTGGACAAACGTTTCGCCGGCTTTCACTTCGCCGCCGTCGTCCACGGAAACCAATGCGCCAATAACCATGGCGTAGCGTTCTAGTTCGCGGCCATCCTCGTCGAGGACGAGAATATTTCCGTTCTTATTCAAAACCACATTCTGGCCGTCAACCGGAACCGCACGGACGTTTTCGTATTTAACGATACCGGAGGATTTCGCAATAATCTTCGGTTGTTTAAAGACGGAGCTCGCCGTTCCACCGATATGGAACGTACGCATGGTGAGCTGCGTACCTGGCTCGCCAATGGACTGAGCCGCAATAATGCCGACCGGTTGCCCGAGTTCAGCCTTGCGACCCGTGGCGAGGTTTTTTCCGTAGCAGTTTGCACAGATTCCACGGCGGGATTCACAGGTCAGGACGCTACGGATCACGACGATTTCAACGCCAGCACTTTCCACCTTGCGGGCGGAATACTTGTCGATCAATTCGCCGGCCGCCACCAGAATCTCAAGGGTGTGCGGGTTGCAGATATCTTCCGCCGCCGAGCGACCGATGATGCGCTGCGAAAGGGAAACCAGTTCATCGTCACCCTCGGTGATCGCGCTGACTTCGATGCCGTTGAGCGTATGGCAGTCTTCTTCGGTCACGATAATATCGTGCGAAACATCGACGAGTTTCCGCGTCAAGTATCCGGAGTCCGCGGTCTTAAGCGCAGTATCAGCAAGACCTTTACGCGCACCGTGCGTTGAAATGAAGTATTCCAGAACGGACAGACCTTCACGGAAGTTCGAGAGAATCGGACGTTCAATAATCTCACCGGATGGCTTAGCCATCAGGCCGCGCATACCGGCCAGCTGGCGGATCTGCTGGCGGCTACCACGAGCCCCGGAGTCAACCATTACGTAGACCGGGTTGAGCTCATCGACGGACTGTTTGTTAAGTGGGTCGTTGTTCTTTTCGAGCGCATCAAACAGACGGTTGGTCAACTTATCGTTGGTATCCGTCCAGATATCGATGATCATGTTATAGCGTTCGCCCTCGGTGATAAGGCCTTTCTTATATTTTGCCTCAACCCCTTCGATGTCCTTGCGGGCAGCACCGACCATGCTCTTTTTATCCTGCGGGATAATCATATCGGACAGCGCGATAGACATGCCGGATCTCGTGGCGAATTCGTAGCCGAGGTCCTTGAGTCGGTCGAGCACCTTGACAGTTTCGTTGTGCCCTGAAATTTCGTAGCACTGCTCGATCATGTCGCCGATGACCTTCTTGTTGGCCACCTTATTCACAAACCCGAGTTCGGCAGTCCACACCTCATTAAAGAAGATACGCCCGATGGTGGTAATGATGACCGAACGGTCTTTGTCACCAAAACGAGTTTCACGTTGATAATCCGGATTGCGGTAGCGAATACGGTCATGAACCGCAACCACCCCTTCATCGTAGGCGGTGTGCACCTCGTTGATGTCGCCCATAATATGCAAGTGCTCATCCGCTTTCTTAATCCCCTTCTTACGCTTCATCAGATAGGGCTGGGAATCGGAGGTCATATAGTAGCAACCCAGCGCCATATCCTGCGTCGGGATGGTGACCGGCTTTCCGCTCGACGGCGAGAAAATATTATTCGTCGCGAGCATCAGGGTTTTCGACTCCACCTGCGCTTCGATGGAAAGCGGTACGTGCACGGCCATTTGGTCGCCGTCAAAGTCGGCGTTATAGGCCGTACATACGAGCGGGTGCAGCTGGATGGCCTGGCCTTCAATAAGGATGGGTTCAAAAGACTGAATCGACAGGCGGTGCAAAGTCGGTGCACGGTTGAGCATGACCGTGTGGCCGCTAGTCACTTCGTCGAGGATGTCCCAGACTTCCTCTACTTCGCGCTCAATCATTTTCTTCGCGCTGCGCACAGTGTGTACGATGCCGCGTTCCTTGAGCTTGCGGATGATGAAGGGCTCAAACAGGACGAGCGCCATCTTTTTAGGCAGACCGCACTGATTGAGTTTAAGCGTCGGGCCCACCACGATAACGGAACGTCCGGAATAATCGACACGCTTACCGAGCAGGTTTTGACGGAAACGCCCTTGCTTACCCTTGAGCATATCGCTCAAAGATTTCAGTGGGCGGTTGCCCGGACCCGTGACGGCGCGGCCATGACGGCCGTTGTCAAACAGGGCATCGACTGACTGCTGGAGCATCCGTTTTTCGTTGCGGATAATCACTTCCGGCGTTTTGAGGGCCAGAAGCGTGCGCAAGCGGTTGTTGCGGTTGATGACGCGGCGGTACAAATCATTGAGGTCGGATGTCGCGAAACGACCTCCTTCAAGCGGTACGAGCGGACGCAGATCCGGAGGAATAACCGGAAGCACTTCCATAATAATCCACTCCGGGCGGGAGTTGCTCTTGATGAACCCTTCCATCACCTTCATCTGGTTAACCAGTTTCTTGCGCGTCTGCTTAGAGCGGGTATTCATCATGGCCTCTTCCAAAGCCTGGAGAGTCTCGAGGAGGTCGATTTTGCACAGTAGGTCACGAACACCCTCGGCACCGATCTTGGCCACAAAGCTGTCGAGACCATAGTTGTCGAGTGCTTCACGATATTCGTCCTCGGAAAGCAATTGCTTTTCCTTCAACGGAGTATCGCCGGGATCAACGACAATATAATTGTCGTAGTAAAGCACGCGCTCAAGATTGCGCATGGTCATATCAAGAATCAGGCCCATCCGGCTCGGGGTCGCCTTGAAGAACCAGATGTGCGAGACCGGCACGGCCAGTTCAATGTGCGCCAGCCGCTCGC
>JAUXGY010000470.1 GCA_030621805.1 Kiritimatiellales bacterium
AGTGGAGGATGGCGTGCTCGATGCCGCCGATATATTGGTCGACGGGCATCCATTTGTTAGCGGTGGTTGCATCAATGGCTTGAGAGGAATCCTGGGCGCTGAGGTAGCGGAGGAAATACCAGGAGGAGTCGACGAAGGTGTCCATGGTGTCGGACTCGCGGGTGGCCGCACCGCCGCATTTTGGGCATTCGCAGTTCATGAAGGCTTCGCTGGATTTGAGCGGCGATTCGCCTTCGGCTTTAAATTCCACGTCGGTCGGCAGAAGGATCGGGAGGTTTTCTTCCTTTTCGGGAACCACGCCGCAGGCGTCGCAGTAGACCATCGGGATGGGTGCGCCCCAATAGCGTTGGCGGGAGATGAGCCAGTCGCGCAGGCGAAAGTTTATCTTGCCGGCGCCGAAGCCTTTTTCGTCGGCATGGGCGGTCATCTGCTTGATGGCTTCGCGATTATTCACGCCGGAGAAGGGGCCGGAGTCGACGCAGGTTCCGTCTTCGGTGTAAGCGTCTTCCATGGTGGAAAGATCGAGATCCCCGGCGGAGTTTTGAATGGAGAGCTTGATGGGCAGGCTGTATTTTTGGGCGAAGGCAAAGTCGCGGTGGTCGTGGGCGGGAACGGCCATGACGGCACCGGTGCCGTACATGAGGACATAGTTGCCGACCCACAGCTCGATCTGTTCGCCATTAAATGGGTTGACGAGATAGCGCCCGGTGAAGCGCCCTTCTTTTTCAACTTCATCGGCCTCGCGGTCGAGGTTGGTGAGCTTGGAGCTGGCTTTAATGAACTCAAGCACTTCGGCTTCCTGCGGCAGGCCTTTGACGAGGTTTTTGAGCTCGGGGTGCTCTGGAGCGAGGGCCATGTAGGTGCAGCCATAGATGGTATCGACGCGGGTGGTGTAGCAGGAGATGATATTGGTGTTGTCCCCTGCCCCGTCTTTGCGCGGGACGATCGGAAAATTAATTTCTGCGCCCTCGGAGCGGCCGATCCAGTTTTTCTGCATGGTCTTTACGCGGGAGGGCCAGCCGTCGAGCGTGTCGAGGTCGTCGAGCAGACGCTGGGCATAGTCGGTGATTTTGAAAAACCACTGATCCATCGATTTTTGGTCGACCTCGGAGTCGCAGCGCTCACACGCGCCGTCGACGACTTGCTCGTTGGCGAGAACGGTGGCGCAGGAGGGGCACCAGTTGACGTTGGAATTCTTTTTGTAGGCGAGGCCTTGTTTGTAGAACTGGAGGAAGAGCCACTGGGTCCATTTGTAGTAGTCGGGCATGCAGGAGGTGACTTCCTTGTCCCAGTCATACATACAGCCCCAGGCACGGAGCTGTTCTTTCATGGTGACAATGTTGGCGGCGGTGTATTCGGCGGGCGGGGTTCCGGTCTTGATGGCGGCGTTTTCAGCGGGCAGGCCGAAAGAGTCCCATCCCATGGGGGTGAGGACATCGAAGCCCTGCATCTTTTTGTAGCGGGCAACGGCATCGCCAATGATGTAGTTGCGTCCGTGGCCGACGTGGAGCTTGCCGGACGGATATGGGAACATCATCAGGCAGTAGTATGGATTCTCTGCCGTCGCCAGATCGGTCTCAAAGACCCCGTTGTCGTCCCAGAAGTTCTGCCATTTTTGTTCTATCTCGCCAAAAGGATAAATCTCGTTCATTGCCCTGCTCCGTTAAAATTTTCTAAAGAGCAGGAATATTAGGGATTTACCTAAGCTTTTCCACTTCCAAAGCTTGGAAAATTAGCTGGAGGGCGACGCTCCG
>JAUXGY010000213.1 GCA_030621805.1 Kiritimatiellales bacterium
TGATCGAAACGGGCTTCTCCGCATCCCACTTCCGGACTTCGAGCATAAATTCTCGGGGACCGGAATCGGTAGGGCTTCGCTTAATTTTTAGTGCCTGATTGCTGGATGGGGACATGGCCGTTCCGCGCGACATCTTGATGGTATATTCGAGGGGAGCAGCTAGATTGTTCCATTTCGCCTGATATAGGGGATCAATGTGAAAGCCGAGATACATGCGCCCATCACCGGTCGCGAGGAGCTTCTTACTCGCCTCGGCCCGCAGTTTAACATAAGCGGGAGTGCGGGATTTTAATAAAGAGGTCTGCAGGGTCAGAAAGGTGTTTTTCCGAGGATCAATCTTTACACGGTTCACAAACCGGGCGGAAGGAGGCCTAGTGGGTGCAATATCCGGGCCGGCAAAATCATCGGCCTTAGCGGGAGAGGCAACCCGTCCCGCCAGGCTCGTCAGGGCTTTCCGGAACCCCTCTGCATCCGCGAGATTTCCGGCATATTCCTTCCGACCCTCCTTGTGATAGATAAATAGAGTATGGGTCTCCCGCTTCAACGCTTTCGCGATCGAGTTATCCATCCCGTCACACAACCACGGAACCCGGGTACGAAGCAACCGCTTGGCCTCCAGAGTGAGCTGGAACCGTTCCGAGAGGGTAACGGACTGGACATAACTGTTGTTTTCGGGATGAGCCAAATAGCTCTGAATATAAAAAAAGGCGACTCCTTTTTTTGAATAATCCCGCGCGGCAGCCTCGACGGTTCTATAGGAAGTTATGAATTCAGGATCGGTCAGATCACCGATGGAAAATACGGTATAGTCGTTCTTTTCAACCAGCGCTGAAAGTGGGAGCTGACGGTTGAGGGCGGTGTGGATGGAGACATCCGCAAGCTGGCTTTTTGGCACGACTTTCTCAACCGGCTTGGGTTCCACGACGAGATTTGTGACGGGCGCATCGACGACCGGGGCGGGCGGAGTATCGCTGGCAATCTCGGCAAAACCCTTCGCACTCTGATTGCGCGTTAGGGTTCCATTCAGGAAGGAGACCGTTGCTCCATCTTGACTGGCCATGGCTCCCTCGCCCTGCTCGGAAACGTTACGTATGAACCGGCACTGGGTCAGCTCTGGAAAGAACATGCCCTGACTAAAGAGCCCACCGCCATTCTTGGTTGCGGAGTTATCACTCAACTCGCAGTCGTCCATAACCAATCGGATACCCCGCTTTTTCTGTGTGCTACCGGCAAGGGCACCACCGGTGCCGGCGGTGCGATTGAAAAGAAACCACGAATGGAAAATCTCGATTTTCGAAGTCGAGCGGATTGCGACGGCGCCGCCGGATTCCTGCGCAAAATTTGAAGTAAATTTACAATCTTCCATCAGGACCCCGGCCCCATCTCCAATGAGAATGGCACCGCCGGTCTCGGCGGAGTTAGCGTAGAAGGTGCAATTAGAAAGGGTTGTGCCGGTTGCCGAAGTATGGATGGCACCGCCCATGGTTGCATGATTTTTCTCGAACGTGCAGTTGGCAATCGAGACGTTACTGGCATCACCACGGATCTGGAGTGCTGCGCCGCGCCCGTGAGCATCTGTTCCATCGGCTTGGCCGGAAGAAATAATGAAACCATCGATCCGACATCCTTTGGCCGCAGTTGCAACATGCCAGCAGTTGTCGGTACGCGAACCGATTCGGCCAATATCCCCGCTGAGAATCGTGCGATTAGCTCGGGGGTTGCGTTGGGTCTGAGTGGTTTCCGTTCCGCGGAATCCTCCATATAGCAAAAGGCCTGGCTTAAGCCGGAAGGTGGTTCCACGCGTTGTTCCGCTAGGTTTGTAAACCCCGGACTTTACCCATATTTCCCCACCGTGGGTAGAGGCATTGATCGCCTCTTGGATGGATGGAAAGGCGCTATGCCAAGAAAGCCCCGAGGGTTGTTCCCCCTGAAAGTCCCGGTCGACATAGAATACTTCGGCGGAAATCGCCGCCCCTGCCAGCAGGGTTGCGATACCGAGTAGGATTCCTCCGAGATTTTTCATCGCACCGTACGAAAACTATCCATTGATCCATGTTTTCACATCGTCGGAAAGCGGAAGAACCGCCTTGAGTTCGCATTCGCCGGCAGGAATTTCCACGTTATCGCCTGCAACGTGGCCGATCAGCGCTTTGGCGAGGCGGGTTTCGCTGGAGATGATAAAAAGTTCTTCGTCCTGGTCCCATGCGCCGAGAATGTAGTAGGTCTCGGTCGTTCCATCGGGATAGCCGAGTTCCACGCCCGTACCCATAATCACTTGGTCCGTTGGAATATCAGCAAAGGTGCTGGGCTTAATCTTTTCCAGATCATCCGCAAGCTGTGCACCCTGCGCCATGAGAAGCCCTTGGCGTTCCTTGGCATATTTAAATTCCGCATTCTCGCGGAGGTCGCCATGGCTTCGCGCCACTTCGATCTCTTTCGAGTTTTCAGGAATCTCGACCGTCATAATCCGTTCGAGTTGTTTTTGTCGGGCGATATAGCTACGGGTGGAGGTGAAGGGGATTTCTTTCTTCGGCAGCTTGGAATTTTTCGGTGGCAGGATGATATCTTGCAGTTCCGGGTACTTACGAAGTACCTTTGCAAGAACCGACTTCCGGTCCAGCGCGTCCCATCCCTGACCCTCATGGATCTGGCGAAGGAAGTCGCGGCGCTGCTGCGGAGTCATGGTATCCATGACGGCATGAAGCCACTCTTCCTGCTGGAAACGTTCGCGGAGTTGGTTTTCTGCGCGAAGCATGGCTCCAGTATTGTTCACCTCGAGTGCCTCTTGAATACGGAAAGCGAGATCGCCGGTGGAGATAAGTTTCCACTTTTCAATCAAATTCGGGGAGCGCTGGCACCAAAGCAGCATCGGCGAAGTGGCCGTGCGGCGGGCCACCGCAACGGCCATGATTTTCCGCACTTCGTCTTCGGCATCGTTTGCAATCAGTGCGGCCATAATTTCATTGAGGACGGGATGGCTCACCTCGGGGATCACTTCGCTGAGCGTGGCGACCACGGCTTCCCGATCGTTTTCGATAAAAATGGTCAGCAGGGTCTGAAGCTGGCGAGAGGGCAACCGATCGAATGTGGTTACCAGATCACCGCCGATTAAGTCGTGAATCAACTTAGCCGTATCAAGCCCAGTCGGCTCGATCCCAAAAATTCGCGCATAAATAAATCCTTCCGCCTTCCACTCAGGTCGTGCGGAGGGCGCACCTTTTATAATAAAAGAGAGGCGATTGGAAATCGTCTCTTTCGCAAAGTCGGATGAGGTATCAATTTTCTTCTCAAGGATTTCCTTGAAGCGATCAAAAAGCCCCTCGATATCGCGAAGATCAGCGATTAGCTTGAACCATTCGTCGTCATAAGCCAGCGCTTTTTTATGCAGGACAATGTTGTCAGAACGTTTCTTCGGAATTTCGACGGAGGCATCGTTCTTTAGATCACGACGGGCGGCGGCCCAAAACTTTTTCCAACCCGCTTCAGGGAATACCGATGGTGTCAGGATCTCCTGCAGGCGAGTAACGGACATGGCTCCGTAGCTGCGCAGTGTGATGCGCGCAACCTCGGCTGGCTCTTTCTTGATGAGTCGTTCGAGCTCGGCAGGGTTGTTGTGCTTGATCGCCAAAATGTGGTCATCAGTCAGTGCTTCAAGCGCTTCGGCGGCATAACTAAAGGCCATTTCGTGTTCGCCTTTGCGTTCGAAATCAACTTCGAGTTGCTGATAGAAATAGTCGATATGCTCAACAATCCCAAAGCCCCATGTGGGGTTGTAGCATAGCATGCCGACCTTGAGCGCGCGTAGGTAAGCAAGCCGTTTGAAGCATTCAGCCATCGGCAGCGGTCCGCCAAATCCGGCCGGTTCAACCATTTTCAGGGCGTTGCGATCCTTGGACAGCAACTTTTTGACCGCACCCTTGGCATCATCCAGCGAACCGTTTTTGGACAGCCAAGCCAATACGGCCAGTGCGTGGTCGATATCATCGTTTTCCGCCAGCGTTTGAAAGAGGGTCTGTGCCCACTCCGCCGCTTCATTTCCGCGTTCCGCCTGGGCCATCTCCGTAAAAGTTAACACCAGCTCAGTGCTGTCAATTTCGCCCTCTGCCAGCTTGCCCGTGAACCACTCTTCGTTTATCGCGTCCAAATCCATTACAACCATCTCCTGTAAATAAGCGCGCCAACATAGCGGTTTTCCCTCGGGCTGGAAATTGTTTTTCATACAATTTCCCGCCGCCACCAGATGGCTATCCATTTGACACACGGTCACGAAAGAACTACGAACTGCATCATGAATCCAATGAACCGGATACTCCCGATCTTCACTCTTCTCCCTCTGTTCGCCACGGCGGGG
>JAUXGY010000320.1 GCA_030621805.1 Kiritimatiellales bacterium
CGCCGCGCGGCACCGGCACCGACGCCAATGCCATCCAGCTCAGCCGGGGTGGCGTGGTTGCGGGGCTCGTCAGCATTCCGCTACGCTACATGCACAGCCCCTGCGAAACCATCAGCCTCAAGGATCTGGAGGATTCGATCCAGCTACTGGCGAAGACCGTGGCGAAGATCACCCCCCGCACTAACTTTGTGCCGTTTTAATCGTCCACCAGCTGCTCGATGAAGGCTTGGAAGACCTGAAAATAGTCAGAACCGGCGACGTAGGCATAGTCGTTGTGTCGGCCGCCGGCGATCCAGTGGTGCATCTTTTCTCCGGGTGCGGCGGTGTATAGTTTTTTTCCGTGCCAGAAGGGAAGGATTTCATCTTCCCTTCCATGCACGACCAGCACCGGACACCGGGTCATTTTGATCTGGTGAAGCGTGTTAAACTTATCCCATGGCAGCAACGGCCAGCGCGTCTTTACCCGGAAGGTCGAGACAAATGTGCTTTCGATCACCAGCCCGCCGACCGGATGGTGGGCGGCCAGCCATGTGGCCGGTGCGCCGCCCAGCGAGCGGCCCATGGTGATGATGGTTTCGGGATCGATATTCTTCCCTTCGACGAGCCAGCGGTAGGCGGCCTCGACATCCTGCTGGGTCTTGCGGACGGAGGGCGAACCCTCACTGGTGCCATAGCCCCGATAGTCATACATCAAGACCGAGTAACCGAGTTGATAGAACTGCCGCATAAAGGGAAGAACACGGCCCAGATCTTCTGCATTGCCGTGGCTGAGAAGGACAGTGTATTTTGCTTCTGGGCTCTCAAGGAAGACGACCGTAATTTTTTCACCCTTGCCGGAAACGATTTTTACTTCATCGGGCAGGTGATCATAGCTTGGTTTCTGGGGTGCAAAAATTAATCTGTTCGAAACGAAAAAGGCGAACAGGTTGAGGAAAACATAAAACCCGCTCAACCCCATTAAAACCCGAAGTATCGTGCTTCCATTCATCCGGGAAACGTAGCTCTCTCCATGTGGAAGCACAATTAAAAGTTTTCAATACGAGGGAATCGGGTTGCGGTTTTCGGCCTGATCAGGTAGTTGTTTTTCTCGTTTGAGTTGACTGGAAGCTGGGGAGGATTTATGTCCAAATTTTTGAAGGGTCTGTTTTTTGTCTTTATGGCGGCGACCGCGCAATCACAGATGTCGCATGAGGTCTTGTTGCTGGTTAATAAAAACTCGCAACCCTCCTTGTTAGCGGCAAACACCTTTGCTTCGCTACGAATGATTCCAAAGCAAAATATGATCCATCTGGATATTCCGGAAAGTGCCTCTGGCGGCACGGCCACGGTTACGCCCGAGGAATTCACCCACCTGATTTGGGAGCCGGCCAATGCTATTGCACGGGAGCGGGGGATTGATCACCAAATTCTAGCGTGGATCTATTCCGTTGATTTTCCTATCCGGGTGATGACCGATCCCTACGACCGCAAGCAGATGTCGGTCGGCGGAATGACCTTTGTACGAAACAAGCCCCCCGGACTCAGCCTCGTGGAGGAAGGCAAGTATCTCTCAAAACTATTCGCTGGCCCGAACGAGCGCATCAAAATTTCCCTGCCGTCGCTCTCGCTGGCCATGCACAGGGACGGGCTCGGCATGGACGCGAAGGTCCCGCCCGAGGCCGCTTATTTGCAGGGCGGACTTCGTGACCGCATGCCGCTGCCGAGCATGATGCTGGGCTATATCGGCGAGCAGGGGACCGATATACAGACGGTGATCAGAACCATGCTTCTCGGAAAGAAATCGGATCACCTAGGTCAGCGCAAGGGGATCTATTTCGTAACGTCCGATGATGTTCGTTCAACCTGTCGAGAATGGCAATATGCTCCGGCTGTGGTCGAGTTGAAGCAGCGTGGTGTCGAAGCCGTTGTGTCCACCAACTTTCCAGCGGGTGCAGAGAATGTGATGGGTCTGCTATGCGGGACTGAAACGGTCGATATTGCCTCGATTAAATCCTTTGCCCCAGGAGCCATGGCTGAACACCTTACGAGTTGGAGTGCTGAATTTCAGAAAAACCAAACCAAAACCACCGAGTGGCTCGCGGCCGGAGCGACGGGTTCGGCCGGCACAGTTGTAGAGCCCTATTCCAACCCGAACAAATTTCCCTCGGCCCGGTTTTATCTCCACTACGCATCTGGATGTAACATGCTTGAAAGCTTCTATCAATCCATCGCCTGCCCGTTGCAAAGCCTCTTGCTAGGCGATCCGCTCGCGAAGCCCTACGCACCCGCGCTCTCAGTCGGCGTGCTGGGGAGTACTCATCCCGAAAGCGATTTCACCTATCTGGCGCAAGTATCCAGCCGTCTTCAGAATGTGCAATTTATCTGTTCTTTTCTGCTCGATGGAAAGGAAGTCCAACCGCCATCAGACGATCCTAACTTTTTTCTACGCATAGCCAATCTATCCGACGGCTATCACGAGCTGCGTGCCGTGGCCCGCATCAAGCACCTTGTTCAGTTCAGCGCCATGGCCGAAAAGTCGATTACCATCAACCGTATGGGACGCTCCCTTTCTATTCTTCCCGATGCCTCAAAGTTAGGAAAGTACGAACACGGGATCAGAGTTAAGGTCGCAGGAATGGAGTTGCCTGAAAAGCTGAGTCTGGTTTGCGGGGAGCAGATGCTCGATGAAAAACCTTATACTCATGATACAGAGCTAGTGCTCGACCAGTTAATAATCGGTGAAGGACCAAATCGCATTCGCGTCATCGCGACCTATGCCGATGGAATGGAAGTCTCCAGCCCTCCGACCAGCTTAGCGGTCAAGTTCTCCCAATAGGATCAGGCGTCATGCGTATTGTGGAAACTAACAGCCCTGAAGAAACATGGGCACTCGCCGCCAAGCTTGTTGAGGAGCTTGTCCCCGGCACCGTCATTGCCCTGCATGGCGATCTCGGCGCGGGTAAGACCTGTCTAGTTCAGGGCCTAGCCGCCGCTCTTGGAATCGACGAACCCGTCACCAGCCCCACCTATACCCTTATCGGTGAA
>JAUXGY010000134.1 GCA_030621805.1 Kiritimatiellales bacterium
GCCATCCCATCTTTTTGCAGCTGGGTCCACCGGGCTCGTAGCCGCTCGGAAATCCCCGTTGCCATTTTATCGTCGTACCGCTTAAAGGCCTCCAGCCGCTGCACAGGAGAAAGCTTGTCCCAGCCCATCTTGGAGGTGTCGAACGAAACGATGCCCATTTGCAGCAGGGCATCGGCCTGCGCTGAATCTGAACTGGGATTCCTGAGCTTCTCTATTTTTACGGCCACATCGATCGTCTTTTCTTTTAAGTCCTGCTCGGCGTGGGTGCATCGAAACAACGCATTCAGCCCTTTTTTCTGGGTGCTGTTCTGAACCAAATTACGTGTGGGTTTTTGGTCAACGCGGTCGAGCAGCTCTTCGAGGCGGGCCGTATTTCCCTTGTCGGCGAGATCTTGCAAATAGGCGATGTATGCTTCCATCTCTGCGGAATTATTTTTCCGGAGCACCTCGATGAAGTCGGCCTGCGCCGAATAGCGAAGGGGCAACTCCGGAATACATTTGCGTTGATCCGCCGAGTTGAAGGTAACCACAACCCAGCGCATGAGTTCTGGACGTGTCAGCATTTGATCGGCTTGCGCAAGCGCGTCGTTCAGCGCCGTTATATCCAGTTTGGCTCGCCCTCCATCCTTAACCGGGATCCGGGCCAAGAACAGTTGGATTACCAACCGTAGTTCTTCATCCTCTACCTCCTCGGCAATGGACTGACCACGTGCCAAGGCTTCCGGCGTGAGCCACACCTTTGATGTGGAATAGCTATTTTTGAGCAACAGGATCTTTCTGGGAAGATACTTGCGCACAAACCCATCGAATCCGTGGCGCAGTGCCATGGCATAGGTCTGCGGATAGAGCGGGAGGTCGCCGGTGGAGAGAAAGGCGATCACCTCCTCGGTTTTTTCGAACGAGGCGGCCAGATCGACCAGCATGAAGAGGGTGGTCTGATCGGTACGGGAGGTACTCACCCGGTTGGCGTGCCAGAGGCGCAGTATATCTTGAGTCAAGCGATCCTTTTCTTCGCCCGGTTCCATATCCATCGTGTGCTTGATCAGGGTGTGGTAGGTGGCGCTCGAAAGCTTGGCTTGCCCATTTTCCGACAACAACCCAACCAGCCCCATCAACAATTCTGGGCTATCGAGTATTTCCGGTTTTTCCTTCCCCCGTCCCAGTAGCCAGTTGTACGCATCCAACCGCTCCTTCGCGGAACGCTCTTCATCGGCAAAAAAGGTTTCCAACCAAGGGCCGTCATCCGGTGTATTTTGAAGGTAGATTTTGAGCAGACGCTTGAGATCGCTAGCGGGCAGATCCTGTTCCGGCAACCACTCCGTAAGTTTTGGATAATCTGTTCGCTGAACCCGGTTGAGACAATTCTGCACCGTTGCAAACGAGGCGGCTCCATCGGAACCTAGCAACTCCCGCAGGCATTCCTTCCCCGCATAGAGGCGGGCTTCGTTATAGTCGTCGCCCTGCTTGCGCCGCTCCTGCTCAATGCGGCTGAACCCTTGGGATATCCATTGCGAAACAAACTGCTTGTACCACTCATGGGCAGATTCGCTTCCCGACTCGGCCACGATGCGCTGCGCAAAGGCCAACTCCTTCCGGGAACCCTTCGGATTCTGGAAGACTTGCTGCAGGGTACTCCTCTCGTTGTAGGTTTGTCCTTGGAGGAGGGTAACCTGCTTGTCCAACCGCGACATATGCTCGAAGAGTTCGAAGGCCCGATCCGGATCCGACGCAACGATCAACTGCGTGGCCTCTCTCCACTTATTCCGCCATTGGTACCAATTCTGGATGGCCGCACCCATTTTCAGGTTTTCGAGTTGCTCCACCTTTTCCATCCCATACCGGTTTTTCCATTCCGAATAGCGGGCAAACATGGCTAGCGTGCGTTCCGATTCATCCGGGGATTTATCCACACCCCGACCCCAACTCTTTCGAAATAACAACAACCACTCAAATAGTTTATCCTGCTTTTCCGGATCGATCGCCATTTCATCGGCATGCTCTGCAAAATAGGTCAGCACAAGCGAGGCGCGTTCGCCATGGTTGTTTTCCTCCAGCACGGTCTTGACCAAACCCGAACCAAAGGTCTGTTGTTCCTGCGCATTGATCTTTTCCAATACAGGCTTCCCTGGGTCTCCATTAAAACGATTGAGGACTTCCGTCAAAATGGGTTGCGAGTTTCCGGGCAACACATGGGGGTTGAAGGTTTCCCACTCGCTGAGAAACCCCATTTTTTCCATCCAACCGTAGTCAACCCCAGTATTCAAATAGCGTTGAACCAACGACCGCGCCGCGCCGCCATTCTGGATGCGGGCGTCATAATACGAGAGCTCGGCCAGCAAGACGGACAACGCCTCCACGGGCAAATCCACGCTGGAGAACATTTGCTGCACCCCCGAATATTTTTGACAGATCGCCTGATGGTTCTGGTAGGTAACGCCGCCTTCTCCGGCTTTTGCAATGATCCGTTTCTCGGTGTCCGTGAACAACTCGGCAAGATACTGCTCCAAGAATTGAAGCAACTCCTCCTTGGGTGAGTTTTCCTTCTTCAGCGCAACCCACGACTTGAGCAACTGTGCACTCAGATGGGTTTGGTTCCTCTTGTTCCAATCCTCCATCTGCGCCCAGAACAATCTGTCGAGATCCACCGGACGGCCACCGAGTTCCGGCAAGCGCAATACCAGCTCCGCCGCACGGTTGTTTTGGGCGGCCGTCTTCAGCACCTTTTCCACCCGCACGAGGTAGTCCGCGTCCGTCTCCGACGCAAGGATATCCAACACGCCCTTGAGTACCACGTAGCTGGGATTGGTGGGTTCCATTTCCGCCAACAGTTTTTCCGTCTCGTCGAAGCGCCCCGCGGCATATAGCCCAGTCAGATAAAACTCCAGCGGTTGGATGCGGCGGCCTTGGTTGTTCGAGTTATAGTTGTAAAAGTGGTAAACTACCGAATTCTTCCTCAGTATTTTCTCGGCTAGGCGCATAAGTTCATCCTGATCCGGTTCCATCCCGGTGTGGTCGATATAAGCCACAAGCTCCGAAAATCCATTTCGTTCTTGGTAGGAAAGATCCGTCCTGATCCGGCAAAATTCCAGATAGAGTTCACGCCGCTGCTGCTGGAGATCCTTCAAGGTCTCGTCCGCCAGATAGCGCAGATTGCCGGACGGTTTTTCGGGGGCCTGCCAGTCCGGCGCCAGAATTCCGGCCTCCAAGGGGTCGAACAACTTGGGCAACTGCGCCCGGCCGCTCTCGTACCACCGGTTGTGCGACAACATACGTTCGAGCGACTGGCAACAGTTCTGAGCCATATTCATATCCGAGAGGGCGGACTTTTCCAGCTGTCCCAGCAACAAGGAGATGTAGGCCAGCCGTTTTTCATAGCTGACCGAGGAGTTGTTCATTCGGTTTTGCGATTGGGTAACCATCTGTCCCACCAGATTTGCGGACAAAGTTGAGATCAGCTCCTGCGCGGCTTCGGGATCGTCCATGGATAACAATCCGCACAACCGCATCGATACCCCGTTCCATCCGGGGCGGAGTTCCTGCAGCTTACGATACCCCGTAATCGCCTCATCATGTCGGTCCAGTTTTTCGCAGGCAAACGCATACTCGAAGATCTGCCGAGGGGAGGGTTCGTTGCCGGAACGGAGACGCTCGAGCAGCATGGATTCTAAGCTTTTGTTTTTGATCAGGTTCAGACAGTTGTCGAACTGGTAGTTATTACGATAGGTTGTGTTTTGGCCATAGATATGTTGCAGGCTCTCGTTCCGCAACATGATGGCCACGCGCTGGACGGCGACTTCCGTTTCCCCTTTATCCAAGAGATTCCGTACCCGCTGGTAGGGGTCGGGCGGACGTGTTGCGGACGAGCGAGACCCACTGCGGCGGGACGTGCCGGTTGACTGCGTGGCCAGTAGCGCATCGAGCGGCATGTCCAGCGACTCCATAATCTCCATCAGGCGCATCCGCTGCGAGCGGTTCGTGCCGACGGACAGGATCATTTTTTCCACTTCGGCTTTCAGTTCCGGGTTCAGTGCTTCCGGGATCTTCTCCAGCTGGCTCGCCGCCGACAACAACCATTGCTCCACAAGCTTTTTCTGGGTGCGATCCTTACATCCCTTCCCCGCCGCCAGCAAAAGTTCGAGGCTCCGCTCCGGTTTACTTTCGTTGTGCCAACAGGCCAATGCAAGTTGATCGTCGAGGGTCGGGGTCTCCGTTTTCTCCAGTGCCTGCGCGGCGCTTGCAAGCACCTCGTCTGATGCGTCCAACTGTGCAAGAACCAACAGGCGGAAGAGCGCATCGTCGTCCACCTCGGCCGCCGCCTTCAATTCCGTCACGCCCACCTTTCCAAGCGTTCCAGAGTCGCTAAACCGGCCAAGAGCCTGAATCACCTGCATCTGCACATTCGGTAGCTGGCTCGGTGGAAACTGAAGGGGTATATTGCTATAATGGCGAGATCCACCATAGTAGCTTCCGGGAAGCCCCCGATACATCACATGGCTTTTTCCGCCAAGCTGCCGATAGAAGGCCTTTTTCTGCATCTCCATGATCGCCGCCGCATCGTTCACCGCAATCGCCTGCGCAAATTCCAGCGACAGCCTCACCTCCTCGGAAACCCCCTTAAGCCCTTCGACCCGCTTGCTGACCTTCGCCAGCAGGTCGAGTAGCTCGGAAGGCGTTGGCTGATCGGCGGGTATCGAACGAAGCACTTGGAGTACGATATACGAGAGCTGCGTGAGATCCTCTGAGTTGGACATCACCTGATCCGCCACCTCGGGTAGCAGAGCGCTCAATGCAGGAAATTTCCCGATTCCCTGCGATAGAATCCGCAGGGCAATCAGCGGATGCTCTTCGGAAACCCCGGCAAACGCCTCGCGGAGTTCTATCTCCGTCTCAAGGGTCTGCGGCATGACGACCGTCTGCATCAGGCGCAACTCCTTCGAATCCGGGTAGAGCGCAAACGCCGCCTTCCACCATGCGACTTGATGAATAGGCTTGTCCGCCCCGATCAGTAGTAAGCGGACATAGACCAGCTCCTCCTCGATCCCTGTTTTGGAAAGAACGGCTTCACGTTCCTTCTCGGGTAAAGCAGCAAGAATCCCCTTCAAATGCGCCAGCACATAGGGTTCGAGAACCTCCAGCCGCGAGGGACACATCCCCGGAGCGGTTCCCGCAGAATAATATCGGTAGGCATTGCTCTGACGATAGGCATAGGCCTGTCGATTATAGCCTCCTCCCATGGCTTGGTAGATCCGCAACAAGTCGTCCGAAACCATATCGGTGTAAGTGCCGTACGCACTCGGGCTTCTCAGCGCAGCGGAAGCAGAGGGCGGCTTTACGCCCGGACGTTCCTGCTTCACATTCAGGAGCGAGGCAAAAATCTTCGCCGCCTCCTCCGCATGGCCGCTTTCCTCCAGCACCAGGGCATACAGATAGTCAAAGCGATAGTCCTCGGTCTCCATGGCAGAGCGCCTCCGCAACGGTTCAACCAGCGGCTCCCAGTATCCTTTTTTAACTAGCGCTTCCATCAGATCGATAAAACCATCGGCGTTCTCGGTCACCCGAGGATCGACCATCATCTCACTGGCTCGGCCAGGATCTCCGTACAACAGTTCAAACTCCACCACTTTGCGGAAGGCACGTCCCGTTGGATCGGAATCCGCCACGCGCATCATCATCGCCCGAGCCACATCGTAGTTACCGAGATCTTCCTCCAGCTTGGCTTTTGCGCGCAGCACCGCCACATCGTTGGGGCGCAGCTCCAGCACACGGTTGAGCACCGAAGCGCGCTCGTTTTCGCGGTGGTTGATTCGGTAGCATTCCGCCAACCCCAACAACGGGAAGGCCGACTTTTTGGAGTTCTCCGCGCGGCG
>JAUXGY010000482.1 GCA_030621805.1 Kiritimatiellales bacterium
ATGCTCACGGTACCGGGCTTGGAACCGCGGGGTTTCCCCACGTGCTTGGCCTCGGTGCAGTTCACGGGAACCGTTCCTGCGTTGCGCGCCTTAGAGTGCCAGGCCGCAATGGCGGCGGCGGCTTTAATGGTCGTGCTATCTGGCGTCTCCTCGTCGGGGTGGCGGAGGATCACATGACTACCGGGCAGGCCGTGGACGTGGAACCAAAGGTCGTTTGGTTTGGCGATCTTGAGGCTCAGTAGGTCGTTGTCGGCGTCGGTTCTCCCTGCCAACACCTCAAAGCCACCGGGCAGGTCGTACGTCCAGCAATCGGGTTGAAGATCTTTTCCTCTCATAGGGGGACGATTGTTAACCGTCAGGCGGGCGGAGTAAATTATAAAACCCGTTGTGTGCATTCCGGCGCACCCCAGAATAGTTTACCACATTTTATCCCAGCGCGACGTCGAGAATCATCATCACCGAAAATCCAGCCATGGTGGCCATGGTGACGATATCAATGTTTTTCTCATCGCGCTGGGACTCGGGAATCAGTTCTTCCACCACCACAAAGATCATGGCACCCGCCGCAAAGCAAAGCGCGTAAGGTAAAATACCCTGCATATTCAACACGAAAACGGCACCGAGCACGCCGGCAATCGGTTCTACGATTCCCGATGCTTGTCCATACATAAAGCTCTTCCACTTGCCCATGCCTTCGCGTCGCAGCGGCATGGATACGGCGGTTCCTTCTGGAAAGTTCTGGATCCCAATGCCGATCGCCAAGGCAATGGCTCCTCCGATGGTGGCAGAGGGAAGTCCGGCGGCCACCGCGCCGGAGGCCACGCCAACCGCCAGCCCTTCGGGAATATTGTGTAGGGTAATGGCCAGCACCAGCAGGGTACTACGCTGCCAGGAGGTCTTCACTCCTTCGCTCTGCTCTATGGCTAAACCAGGATGCAGGTGCGGCAGAAACCGATCGGTGATCCGCATGAAAATTCCGCCGCCCATAAAGCCAATCACGGCGGTCAACCATGGGAGATATCCTAGCTCTTCGGCCATCTCGATTCCTGGGGCGAGCAACGACCAAAAACTAGCGGCAATCATGACGCCGGCGGCGAAGCCCAGCATGCAATCCAGTACCTTCGGCTTTAGAATGCCCGGGGTGAAAACGAGTGCTGCGCCCGCTGCCGTTACGCCCCACGTGAAGAGGGTGGCAATCAAGGCCTGTATCACGGGATTGAATTGTAGAAAAAAATCGATCATATCAGATTCTCCTTGCCGGGGCTGTTTCGGCGTGCAGAAAAAGATGCCACGGAACACCCTCCCCGCCAAAGGGATTTCTTTGTCTGTTAACGGGGTCAACTTCCGTAGCTACGGGGCGGTGGTTTGCAGGTGCGGCAGGGGTTTGCCTGCACGGCGATAGCCGACAAGCCTAATGAGAACATGAGTCCCTTTTAATCGAAAGGCTCCATTTCAGGCATTCGCCATAGGGTACAGGGCCGTTGCTAAAGGGTTACTTGGCCTCTCCCACTGGCGGGGCGGAGGCCTTCCGGAACTTGATCGATGCGGAGTTGATGCAGTAGCGGAGGCCGGTTGGCGGGGGGCCATCGGGAAAGACGTGCCCGAGATGGGCATCGCAGGTGTTACAGATCACTTCGGTACGAG
>JAUXGY010000374.1 GCA_030621805.1 Kiritimatiellales bacterium
CCCGCCCGTTCAATCAGCCTCGCGCAATCTTCCAAACGGTTGAGATCGGCTTGCACCGTAAATGGCGACAGAGCTTCAGCCTCTGTTTTTGAATTACGGTAGTGCACCACCACCTCCGCGCCAGCCCGTTGCAACGCCTCCGTGATCGCCTTACCAATCCGGAGTGCCCCCCCCGTTACTAAAGCTCTTTTTCCGTCTAAAACCATGAGGTCGTTCATACGCGGAATCGTGATCCATTGAAAGTTTTGCTTTCTTTTTTAAGGGGTCTGTAAAAAAATGGTTCTGCATTCACGGGAGAACATTATGATCCGGAAAATCTTATTCGCACTCATCGCCAGTCTAACGCTGTTGACGACCCACGCCCAGGAAACCCATGCTCCAATAGTCTACATCATCCCAATCAAGAAAGCGATCGAACCCGCCCTGCTTTACGTTATTCGTCGGGGCGTTGATGAAGCCGTACGAAATAATGCTCAGGCCATCATCTTTGAAATGGACACGCCCGGAGGCGCAGTCAGTACAACCGGCGAGATCATCGCCACCATTACGCATACCGACATTCCCTCCTATACCTTTGTAGAGCACAACGCCTACTCCGCCGGAGCCATCATCGCATTGGCAACGCCGAATATCTACATGGCACCCGGCAGCGTGATCGGTGCAGCAACTCCCTTGATGATGTCGCCGACCGGTGGTGTGCAGGAGATGCCTGATGCCGTGCAAGAGAAGATGACCTCTGCGGTTGCGGCGATGGTTCGATCGGCCGCCGAACAAGGAGGCCACGACAAGCAACTTGCCGAAGCGATGGTTCGGGCAGACATGGAATACAGCGTGAACGGCACCGTGATTAGTGAGAAAGGACGATTGCTAACATTGACCAACGAAGAAGCCGCGCAACTCGTCGGCGAAGATCAACATCCCTTGCTCTCGGAAGGAACCGTAAAAGATATCGATGAACTGCTCAAAACCATCGGTCTTGAAAATGCCGAAAAAAGGATACTAGAAGTTACCTCGGCCGAAAAGCTGGCACGGATGATTGCGGCCATCGCTCCTTTTCTCATGATGCTTGGGCTGGGCGGGTTGTGGATGGAGATCAAAACGCCCGGATTTGGTATTTTTGGTATCGCAGGCATATCATGTCTATTACTTTTTTTCTTTGGCCACCACATTGCCGGGCTGGCGGGAATGGAGGACATTATCCTGTTCGCCTTGGGCGTCGGTCTGCTTGCAGTCGAAATTTTCGTTATCCCCGGCTTCGGGGTTGTGGGCATCGGCGGGCTAATCATTATTTTCTTTTCACTGGTGAATGCAATGGTTGAACACCTGCCCGGAAAAATGCGGCCCGTATCGTTCTCTCCGGAGGCCTTCTCCGGACCCTTCATCACCGTAACCCTCTCCTTCGTCGGAGCGGTGGCATTGGTTCTCATTGCGGGTAAATTTCTGCCGAGAACCCGGGCGTTCAACACGTTGGTGCTCGATACCGTGCTGTCTGAACCCGAAGAGGAAAAAGAGTTGCTCGGCATCGAAGGGGTGGCCCATTCTGACTTGCGTCCGGGGGGCACGGCCTACTTCGCTGGACGGAAGATCGATGTCGTAACACTGGGCGACTATATCCGCCGCGAGACCCCCGTCCGTATCGTCGAGGTACATGGCAACCGCATCGTAGTTGAAGACATCTCGCGGGGCTAGGAGTGTAGATTTTCCTGATATTCCATCCACTCGCTGTAGCGCTCTTCGATGACGGTCAGATCCTCGGCATTATCAACATCAAGCGTTGCGCCACCAAAGTGCGTGTAGACCACCTGGACGCGGGCACCCAACGCATTGCCAATCCCCTCCGCCAGCCGGTTAAAACGTACCAGCGAGCGGACACGATCGGATAGCTTAGGATGCCCATGCCGGTCATAGTGGAGCGATAATTGCATCAAAATAAAAATGCGCAATCCTTTCAATAAACGCCAACCCGCAAATAGCAGCGAGAAAAACATCCGCAGAACATTGGCCGTGCGGGTTTGGTAGCGCCACTCGTACATTTTCTCGATGTAGTCCAGATGCGCAAAAGTGAGCGGCTTCGCAATGTGCAGGTTATTGTGACGAAGAAGATCCTCCTGAACATGAAAGTAAATCATTTGAATTCCGGATTTCCCCTGATGCGGATGGTAGTGTGCCAATACCTTTTCCGAAGTGATCCCGATAGCGTAGTCGTATTCATGCATGTTACTGCATTCAACGAACTCATCCACCTCGGCGGGTACCAGCAATGGGATGTCGCACGGGGCGACCAAGACCGGAACGTCTTCATGCTCCGTCCCTTTCAGATCCCAGAAAGAAATATCGTCCCCCATCCCCAGCGAAGCAACATAGCCAGCCTTGAAGTTTTCAATCATGTTTTCGCGTTGCGCGACGGTGCGAACATTCTTGATTCCATAAACTGCCAGTGCGGAACCCACCCGATCCGCAGGCCCCACGACCACGATATTTCCAACATGCCGGGCTTGCTGAAGTGCCCGCACGACATGGATAAACAAAGGTTCCCCTTTCAACTCTAAAAA
>JAUXGY010000014.1 GCA_030621805.1 Kiritimatiellales bacterium
AGCCCGCTGGATCTGCTGTAGGGGACCGGAGAGTTGAAACTGGTCCGAAGTGTCGGACTCCGCTCGTGCGGAGAAGTTTGAAACTTGAAGTGGTCACGACCCAAGACGGTTCCACCACCTTTTGGAATGAGGAGTACAAGGAACACTACCACACACCCGCCGGGGCGCGGCTGGAGGCCGAAGAAAAATATATCGTTCCGGGCAAGCTCAAGGAGCGACTGGCCAAGGGCGATGTTGCGCTTTTAGATATCTGCTTCGGCATGGGATACAACAGTCTTTGTGCGCTGAACCAAACGGAGCAAGATGCTCCGTCTACGCTCTCGATCACCGCGCTGGAGATGGATCGACGCGTGGTTGGCGCTGCTGAAAAAAACATCCAACCCTTGGATTCCGACTTCTTTAACTGGAAGCAAGCTCTCCATGACTTGTATGAAAATCACTCATGCCTAATGCCTAATGCCTCATGCCTGATGCATTGGGGTGATGCACGCTACACCACAACCAAACTCCCTCTGTCCACCTACGACCTCGTCTTTCTCGACGCCTTTTCCACCCAGCGCAACAGCGAACTTTGGACGGTGGACTTTTTCCGCAAGCTCAAGGCCGTCATGAAACCCGATGCGGTTTTGCTAACCTACTGCGCGGCGATCCCGGTTCGGGCGGGTCTGATGGAGGCTGGCTTTTTTGTCGGCGAAACTAACCCGGTCGGACGCCAGCGCAGCGGCACCCTCGCTGCCCTGCGGCCGGAGGACATTGAAATCTCGCTGCCCGACTCAGAAATCAAGCTCATCAACGAAACTACCCGAGGCCTCCCCTACCACGATCCATTCGGCGTCTGGACCAATAAGGAAATTCTCCGCAATCGGCAAGAACGCATCCTCCAAAGCAAAACAGAAGAGTCTTCCAATCATTGAACATCTGTGGTTAATTCCGCCGCTATGAACAACGAGATCCATTTGACCGATAACTTGCGCGTACGGGAGCTGAAAAAGCTGGAGACCCCGGCTCGGCTTAAAGAGACGCTTCCCCTTGGCGACGAACTGACCCAAAAAGTGCTGGCCGACCGCCAGACCGTGCGCAATATCATCCACCTGAAGGACCCCCGCCTGCTGGTCATCGTCGGCCCGTGCTCGATCCACGATCCAAAGGCCGTACTCGACTATGCCCGGCGACTGGCTCACCTCGCCAAAGCGGTAAAGGAAAAGTATTTCCTCGTGATGCGTGTCTATTTTGAAAAACCGCGCACCACGGTGGGCTGGAAGGGCTTCATCAACGATCCCCACCTCGACAACTCGTGCGATATGGAATATGGCCTGCGCGCGGCGCGTACGCTCATGCTCGACATCGCGAAGCTCGGCCTGCCGATTGCCACCGAATTTCTCGACCCGATCGTGCCGCAATACACCGCCGACCTCGTCAGCTGGTCGGCGATTGGCGCACGCACCACCGAATCGCAAACCCACCGCGAAATGTCGAGTGGCCTCTCCATGCCCGTTGGGTTTAAGAATGCCACCGACGGTAATATTCAAGTGGCGATCAACGCCATTGAATCGGCCAGCAATCCGCACAGCTTCCTCGGCATCGATCAGGAAGGGCATACCGCTGTGGTGAAAACCACCGGGAACCCGAATACGCACTTGGTCTTGCGCGGCGGCGACAAGCAACCCAACTTCGAACTTCCAGAGGTCACCTACGCCGCCTGTAAGCTTGAAGCAGCGGGGCTTGATCCATCCATCATGGTCGATTGCTCCCACGCCAATGCCAGCAAGGTAGCTAGCAATCAGGTCAACGTGTGGAACGATATTCTCAAACAAAGAAAATCGAGTAACTGCCCCATCACGGGTGCCATGATCGAAAGCTTTATCGAAGAGGGCAACCAGAAAGTCGCCCCCGTCCTGAAATACGGCCTCTCCATCACCGACTCCTGCATCGATTGGGCCACCACCGAGCGCATGCTTTCTTAATCCCTTGGACACTCCATGGACGAAGCTGATGACAAGCTAAAGAAACCAACCCCGCCCCGTCGCGAGATTTCCAACGCCAACTTGTTTGCTGACGATATTGTTTTTTCCGACACGGAGAAAATCCTCTTTAGTGAAGATCTGCACGAAAGCACCTCAGCCGATCTGCACGGACTGATGGACGGAAATCCCGCCACTCGCTACTCCGTGGTTAAGAAACTCAACGAAGGAGGCATGAAGGCGATCTGGGAGGTCGATGATCGCCGCACCGCCCGCAAAGTGGCCATGGCCCTCATTCAGGCCGAGAAGATTGCCTCCCAAAAAGATATCGCCGCCTTTCTCTACGAAGCGCGCCTGACCTCCAACCTCCAGCACCCGAACATTATTCCGATCTACGACATTGCGCTCGACGAAAACGGAAACCCCTACTTCACCATGAAGGCACTCAAGGGTGAAACACTCAATGACATCCTTAAAGCCGGAAGCCAAACCCGCACCCGCCTACTCGGTATTTTCCTGAAGGTCTGCAATGCTATCGCCTATGCCCACGCCAAAGGGGTTATCCATCTTGACCTCAAACCCTCGAACATTATCGTGGGCGAATATGGCGACGTCCACGTGCTCGACTGGGGACTGGCCATACTCGTCACCCAACCCGGCGAAACAAACCCGCGTGACATCGTGGGCGGAACCCCGGGTTATATGGCTCCGGAACAGGCGCAAAACACCCCCGGCGAAATCACCTTCCAAACCGATGTCTACATGCTTGGCGCCATCCTCTACGAGATTCTGACCCGCCACTGCCCCATCGAAGGCGGAACCACAAAAGACGTCCTCCAAAAAACCGTACGCGGCGAGATCCCCTCTCCCAGCCAATACGCACCCCAACAAAAAATACCCGGGGCACTCGCTGCCATTGCCATGAAAGCACTGGCCACCGAGCCAGCTGAGCGCTACGCCAATGTGGCCGCCCTGATCCACGACCTGCAGCAATATCAAGATGGCTTCGCCACCCGCGCCGAAAACCCCACCTTCGTTACCCATCTCATTTTACTCGTGAAGCGCCATAAAATGGTGGTCAGCCTAATCGCCGCATCGCTGGCCGTTATTTTCGCCGTGCTGGCCAATAGCTTTTCTAAAATCAAGCAGAGCGAGCAGGTCGCGGTCGGAGCCCTCGCAACCCTGCAAGAGAAGAACGACTATATCGCTGCCACCGCTAAAAAGGTGGCTCCGACCTACCTAAACCTCATGGCGCGCGAAGAACCCCGATACGCGTTTGACGCCGCCGAAGAGGCCCTCAATACCAGCCTCGCCTTCGACCCTTCCAACGGACTCGCCTGGTTACAAAAGGGAAGCATCCTGCTCTGTCAGCAACAATTTTCCAAAGCGTGGACCATTCTCAGTGGTCACCACGGCCATCCCGTAAAAAAGAACACCAGCACTCTCGCCATGGCCGAGAAATACAAAGACACCGGCCCCCTTTCCGACCCCGAAATTCCGCAGCTCGTGCGCGACTTCATAAACCGCAACATGAGCGGAGGCATCCCCCGCCTCTTCTACCACCTCAACCGCGCGCCCTTCGATCCCTCCACCCGCTTTCCTGCCATCGAGGCCTCGCTCAAGCTTCTCAACCCAAGGGTTGAAAACCTTAACTTTTCATGGAAAGACTCCCCTTCCAAAGGATGGAAAATCGACCTCTCCGACAATCCAAATCTCGATGATATCTCTCCCCTATGCGGCCTCAATATTCACAGCCTGAATGCCAGTGGAATTGGTGTGCCCGACCTTAAACTACTGACTGAAAACGGTCTGAAAGATCTCCAGCTTTCCGGTACCGCACTCAACCACCTCTTCGAGCTCGATCAGCTCACCGGACTCCGCACACTCGACATCAGCGGAACGCGGATCCGTAATCTGACTAACATCGTTAAGTACCCAAAGCTCACCTCGCTCGACATCAGCGGCATCAAAGGGCTCTCCATCTCGCCCCAACTCATCTGGTGTCGGAACCTAAACCTGCTCACAGTCTCCGATAAATTTAAAGGCGACCCCACCATCCGAGCCCTCGCCAACCGGGGTGTCATCATCATCTACACCGAGAAGTGATGGGCTTCGCCCAGAAAAAAGAAAGATGAAATATGAATTGTGAAAATCGAACTCAAGCGGCATTGGCCTTTATCAAGGCGGTCGCAGACCCACTTTCATCTCTCATAGTTCATCCTTCATAATTTGATAGACACATGAACGAATCAAACTACAACCCAACGCGGGTCACCCTGCTGGCCAAGCTCAAGAAAACTGAGAATACTGAGGCGTGGCTCGAATTCGAGGGGATCTACCGTGGCTTCATCCTCAGCCTCATCGTCCGCATGGGTATCAACCAGCACGATGCCGAGGATATTAGTCAGGCGGTTCTCACCAAGGTCTGGCAAAAGATCGAGGATTTTGAATACAACCAAAATAAGGGCAAGTTCCACAACTGGCTCGCTGCCATGACCCGCAACACCGTTCGCGACTTTTTCCGCACCAAAAAAAACTTCATCACCGGACGCGACTCGGTCGAATATCAGGAAGAATACATCAACATCGAAGAGCATGTCCTACCCGACATCGAAAACCTCGCACGCGAGGAATGGGTGCTGCACATCACCAATCTCGCGTGGGAGAATATCAAGGGCGATATCTACGAAACCAAGCAGGCCGTCTTTAAGATGATCTCCCAAGAGATTCCCAACAAGCAGATCGCCCAGAAGCTTGGCATTTCCGAAGCCAGCGTCCGCGTCTACAAAGCCGAAGTCTTCGAAAAGATGCGCACCGAAATCACCCGGCTCAATAAAGAACTTGGATAGCCTATTACGGGGATTACCCAGCCCGTTGTAGCGGTGCTTCTTAGAAGCACTTTCCGCACACTGAGCCCCATCCTCCGGAAGCGGTTCTAAGAACCGCCTCTACATCCCCTCCAGTTTTCTGGCATTAAAAAAACCGCCCCGAGGTTCGGGACGGTTTCGTGTGGACTGTCAGACGGGATCAACGATCCCTCGTCAGCATGCTAGCCTTTGATGGCCGCCTGGGCGGCGGCGAGGCGGGCGATCGGCACGCGGTAGGGCGAGCAGCTCACATAGTTGAGGCCGGCCTTGACGCAGAACTTCACGCTTTCGGGATCTCCGCCGTGTTCGCCACAGATGCCGCACTTGAGCTTGGGGCGGGTTTCACGGCCGAGCTTCACCCCCATCTTGACCAACTGGCCAACGCCGGTCTGGTCGAGATGCTGGAACGGGTCGGACGGCAGGATCTTCGCATCGAGATAGTCCGGCAGGAAGGTGCCAATATCGTCGCGGCTGTATCCGTAGGTCATCTGCGTGAGGTCGTTGGTGCCAAAGCTAAAGAACTCGGCGGTCTCGGCGATTTCGTCGGCGGTGAGGGCCGCGCGCGGAATCTCGATCATAGTACCGACGAGATATTTCACCTTCACGCCGGTCTTGGCGATGACGGCCTCAGCATTTTCGCGGACGATTTTTTCGAGGAAGTCGAGCTCTGCCTTGGTACCGATCAGCGGAATCATGATTTCCGGCAGCACCTTAACAGACTTCTTGGCCTTGGCCATCTTGCAGGCTGCACGCATAATCGCCTGAGTCTGCATGACGCAGAGTTCAGGGAAGGTGATCGACAAACGACAACCGCGGTGCCCGAGCATAGGGTTGAATTCGTGCAGTTCCTTCACGCGATCCGTAACTTTTTTGAGCGGAACGCCGAGACGTTTGGCCATTTCCTGCTGATCCTTCTTGGTGTGCGGCACAAATTCGTGCAACGGGGGATCAAGCAGGCGCACCGTTACCGGTAGGCCGTCCATGGCTTTAAAGATGCCTTCAAAATCTTTCTGCTGGTGTTTGAGCAACTTGGCCAGCGCGCCCTTACGCGCCTTTTCATCGTCGGCAAGGATAAACTCGCGGATGGCCCAGATGCGGTCGCCTTCGAAGAACATGTGCTCGGTGCGGCAGAGGCCGATGCCCTCGGCACCAAACGAACGGGCCGCTTTGGAGTCCTTGGGTGTATCAGCATTGGTGCGCACATTGATGGAACGATGGGCGTCGGACCATTTGGAGACTTGTTCATACATCTTGAAGACCGGGTCTTTCTTGGCGGAGGCTTTGTTGTCCACTACGGCGGCAACTACGGGGCTAACCTGCGTCGGAATCTGCCCGTCATAAACCACACCGGTGGAGCCGTTCAGACTGATCCAGTCGCCTTGCTTATAGGTCTTCTTACCCATGATGACCGTTTTCTTTTTATAATCAATTTTCAGGTCGCCCGCACCGCAAATGCAGCATTTTCCCCAACCCCGCGCAACCACGGCCGCGTGGGAGGTCATTCCGCCGGTGGACGTCAGTACCCCCTGTGCAGCCCACATGCCGCCTACATCTTCCGGGCTGGTTTCATGACGGACCAGAATCAGTTTTTCGTCGGCATTCTTTGCAATGGCGGCCTCGGCATCTTCGGCTTCGAAGATAATCTTTCCTACCGCCGCACCCGGTCCTGCCGGTAGCGCAGTGGTGAGCACCTTGCCCTTCTTCTCGGCCGCGATATCGAAGATCGGGAAGAGCAGCTGTTCGAGGTCATCGCCGGAAAGGGTCATGAGCGCTTCTTTCTGCGTCAGGATCTTGGGCTGGCTTTCACCGGTGTAGAAATCCTTGCCGGAGGCCATCTCAACCGCCCAGCGCACACCGGCCAGGCCGGTCCGTTTTGCATTGCGCGTCTGCAGCATGAAGAGCTTGCCTTCCTGAACGGTGAACTCGACGTCCTGCGGATACTTGTAGTGTTTTTCAAGACGTGCCATGATTTTCTGGAGGTCGGCGTAGGCCTTTTTCCAAACCGGCGATTCCTCGTTCGGCATGTCGTCGAGATTCTTTGGCGTGCGGATACCCGCCACCACATCTTCGCCCTGGGCGTCGATTAGGTATTCACCCATTGGTTTGCTGTCACCCGTTCCGCCATCACGAGTGAAGGCTACGCCGGTACCCGATTTTTCACCCATGTTTCCATACACCATGGTGCAGATGTTCACGGCGGTCCCCATTAGACCACTGATCTTGTTGATTTGGCGGTATTTTTCGGCACGTTCCGACCCCCACGAGCCAAACACGGCGCGGATGGAAAGGTCGAGTTGCTCTATGGGATCTTGCGGGAAGGGCTTCTTTACCTTGTTTTGGTAGATCTTTTTGTAGGTATCAACCAACTCCTTGAGCTGCTCAGCGGTAAGGTCGGTATCTTCCTTGGCCTTATATTTTTTCTTGATGTCTTCGAGTGCCACTTCAAAGTCGTGGTGGGTCAGACCGGTGTAGGGACCCATAACAACATCGCCAAACATATCGATAAAGCGGCGGTAGCAGTCCCACCCGGTGCGGGCGTTTCCGGTCTGTTCGATCAGGCCGAGAACCGACTTATCGGTCAGACCCAGGTTAAGAACGGTATCCATCATGCCGGGCATGGAGACGGCCGCGCCAGAGCGGACGGAAACGAGCAGCGGATCTTTGGGGTCGCCGAGTTTCTTACCCATGTTGGTTTCGAGCTTTTTGAGCTGGGTCTTCAGCTGCTTTTCCATTTCCGGAGGATACTTTCCGCCGGTTTTGGAATAATAGCCACACGCTTCGGTAGAAACGGTAAGTCCGGGAGGAACCGGAAGATTCGCGTTGGCCATCTCGGCGAGGTTGGCCCCCTTGCCGCCGAGTACGGCTTTCATGCTTCGGTCACCCTCGGTGAGTTCCTTCGAGATCCCATAGAAGTAGACATATTTTTTCTGAGCCATCGTATATTTCTCCTTAATTTTCAAAATCCATACGAACAAAAACGGAGTACGTTTTAACAGAGCGGGAAATAGAGTCAAGGCAACCGCTCGTTTAATAACCCTCAAATTCCGATCAGTTACATCCATATTCAAAAATCAGGACCCATCCCCGATGGAAATCTTGTTTTCTTGTTTTCCAAATTATGAAACTTTCCCTATACAGAACGCCGATTGATTCACCCCGTAAAACAGTAACCGATGATTGAAAGGTCGGGAGAACTCCCATGATTCCAACATACCTCAAAGAGAAGCGAGATCGGGTCGAGGCCGCACTGGAAAATTGCCTGCCTTCCGTAGACACTCGCCCGGCCATTCTCCATGAAGCCATGCACTATTGCGTACTCAACGGGGGGAAGCGCATCCGCCCGATCCTCTGTATTGCCGTGGCCGAGGTGTACGGCGTGAAAACATCCCACGCCTTACTGCCCTCGATCTCCACTGAACTCTACCACTGCTCCACCCTCGTACACGATGACCTGCCCTGCATGGACGACGATGCCCTGCGGCGGGGCGTGCCCACCTGCCATGTCAAGTTTGGTTCTGCCAATGCCATACTCACGGGCGATGCCCTGTTGATTCATGCCTTCCAGATCCTTGCCGAACACGGCAACCCCCAACTCTCCCTAGAACTTGCCAAGGCCGCGGGTTCGCTCGGAGTCATTGCAGGACAAGTGGAAGATCTGGCGGCCGAGGGTCATGTTCCCAATGCCGATCTCATTGAATTTATACACATGAACAAAACGGCATCACTAATCCGGGCAGCCATCCGCATGGGGGCGATCCTCGGAGGAGCCTCCCCTGCCGAACTTGAACATCTAACCCTATTTGGTGAGAAAATCGGTCTCGCCTTCCAGATCGAAGACGATATTCTCGATGAAACCTCCAGCGACGAAATACTCGGAAAACCGTCTGGATCAGACAAAGAACAGCACAAGATGACCTATCCGACCGTCCACGGCATGGAGGCCGCCAAATCAACCGTTACCAAGCTCACACGCGAAGCCCTTGTTGCACTCGACGCTATACCGCGCGATACCACCATTCTTCAAGGCATTGCAAACTATCTGGTTACTCGGAAACACTGATTTTTCGGCGCGCATAGAATGTATTCAAACGCTCCACGAGTATGCCCAACTTGATTTCGCTGCGTTGCCGATTGATTATACGGCCTTTGCCTGCACAGGCCTTACATTTCAATGGCTGCGTTCCCCTGCCCTGACAATCACGGCATTCCCCGGAACCCCGGCACGTGGTGCAGTGGACCTTATCGCCACCGATTTCCAACTTTCGTTTGCCTTCGCCATCGCAACGGGAACATTTCCCACTTCCATCGCACTTCTGACAGCTTTGATCAATCCATCCGGTTCCACTGCACCTCTCGCATGGTTTTAGATATTTTGTGGAATCCAGCACTTCTGATTCAGGGAAGAGCACCTCCAGCATCAACTTAAAGCGCTTGGCTTCGCCATAATTCTCTTTCAGCAGGGAGTACATGAGACCGGCAACCACCAGATTGGTATCCATTCCGCCCTCATACTCTTCTGAAGAGTAGTACTCCCGCGCAGGCTCATCGAGGCCGGGGAGCTTGGAAAGCATCTTGTCGAAGTGCGCCGAGGCACCCGACGAAATGGAAAAACCCCGATCCGGCCTGGCAATCATATTCACCTCACGAATAATCCGCCCTCTAAGGACTTCACAATAGAGTTGGTTCACCAGCCGTCCCGCTCCCTTACATTCCCGGCAGGTCGTCGACGTAAGGTTCCCGTCACCTTTGCAAGCCAGACATTTCCCTGTTCCACGGCACGCAGTGCATTGCAACAGAGTGTCCTGAAAAGTGGACTCCAGAGTTCCTTCCCCTTTGCATCTCAGACACTTGCCCGATCCATCGCAACGCCTACAGGTTTTCTCCAAGCGGCCGTCGCCACCGCAGGTTGCGCAGGATATTAACAGTTGATCGATATCAACATACTCAAGTTCGTATTCATTTTCCTCGATGTAGAGGTGAAAGCGCTTGGCCTCTTTGCGATGGTCCAAAAGAAGGCTCTGCAACACCCCAAGCAGTAGGATTTTCTGATCGGCCATCTCCGTATAGTTCGTACCCAAAGATAAATGGCGGACAGAGTCATCAAGTCCGGGAATCCCCCGAAGAACATCCATCACCTTATATCGATCCCGAGCGGGTTCCACTTTAGGTTTCGGATTGACGGATTGAACAACAACCAAACCTTCCTCTTCCGGTGGAGCCAAATAAACGGCCTTCCAATCGTCCGGAAGCAACTTAAAGTTGAGGAAATAGCTCCCCCCATCGTGCATGATCATCAGCCCTTGGGAACTGCGCTTCCAAACATATGCGTTGGCCAGAACGCTACCATTCGGCAACATGAACTCCGCCACCGGTGTATCCGTGAGAACCACAATCTCCTGGGCACCACAATGCAACGCCGCCACTAACATCACAACCACCAACACCTGTTTCATATACGTTCCCTGTGGTTTTCTATTCCCTGAAAGAGTAGCGACCCTATGATTTCTCCAATGGCAATACAGACCAAAATATTCATATTTTTTTGCGGATTTTCCCAGTGTGTTGCCTATAGTACCGCCTTTTCAAGGAAACGCTTATGGGAACACCACGTCTAGTCAGGGTCAACGAACTACTCAAACGAGAGATTGCGGAAGATATCCATCGCAACTTTTCCGGATCGAACTTCGACACAGCGGCCGTTACGGTCACCCGCGTCGATTGTGCAGCGGATCTACGCGATGCCAACGTCTTCATCTCCATCTTCGGGCACGAGGAGGATCGCGATCGCATGATCGCCTACCTCAACCGACACCGACAAGAAGTGATCCGGCTGATGATCAAACGCGTGAAGCTCAAATACACCCCGCGCCTGCACTTCGTGCTCGACGAGTCCATCGAAGGCGGTGACCGCATCCTTTCCATGCTAGCCGATATGGAGCGTGAAAACCCAAACGCCTTCAAGGACAACAAAGAGACCGATGAGAAATCGTAGACGCCGAGAACCCGACCCCTTCGATGGCATCTTGCTCGTCGATAAACCCACCGAATGGACTTCGCACGACGTCGTTGCCAAGGTCCGCAACCACTTTAAGTTCAGCAAGGTGGGCCACGGCGGCACACTCGATCCTCTTGCAACCGGTCTGCTCGTTCTGCTGATCGGAAAAGGCACCAAACTCTCAGACCGTATCATGGGCGGCGATAAAACCTATGAAGGCACCATTCACCTTGGCGTGACCACCCACTCGCAGGATCGCGATGGCGAAGTCCTCAAAGAAAAAGATGCCTCGGCCATTACTCGCAAGCAAGTTGAAGCCGCCATCCAGAACTATCTTGGCGACATCGAACAGATTCCTCCAATGGTTTCCGCAATCAAGAAAGATGGAGTTGCACTCTATAAAATGGCGCGCAAGGGCATCGAGATCGAACGCAAATCCCGCAAGATTCACGTATTCAGCTTTGAGGTTACCGACTTCGAAAACCCGTTCGTGAAATTTCGCGTCAAAAGCACCAAAGGCACCTATGTCCGTACCCTCGCCCACGACCTCGGCAACGACCTTGGGGTCGGGGCCAGCCTTCACGCCCTACGCCGCACCGAATCTGGCCCCCTAAATCTGGAAAAAGCGCACCCGATGGAAGAAATCCTCGCCTGCGACCGCGAAACCATCGGTGAAAAAATGCTTCTTCTCAGCGATCTGATGCCATGAAAATCATCCATTCATTAGAAGAATTCTCCGAGAACACCACGCCTGTGATTTTAGCGGCGGGTTGCTTCGACGGATTACATATTGGCCACCGCACCGTCATTCAGGTGGCGATCGACCGTGCACGCGCCTGCGGTGGAGAAGCATGGGTCTTTACCTTCTCCCCCCATCCTGCCCAGATACTCAGCCCCGAGCATGCACCTCCGCTCATCTTCACCACCGGGCAGCAGTTGCGGCATCTCCAGGAAATGGGCGTCGCCGGGTGTATTCTCCAACCCTTCACCCTCGAGTTCATGAAACAGGAGCCAACCGTCTTCTTTGACAACCTCTGCACCTATATCCCCGAACTTGCAGGCATCTCGGTCGGCGAGGATTGGTCGTTCGGAAAAAATCGATCCGGTAACCCCGCCCTGCTCACTCAGCTTTGCGGAGAGCAGAACATGTTCTTTTCTGCTCACCCGGCGATCTGCTGGAAGGATGAGCGAGTTTCAAGTACCCGCATCCGCGAAGCCATCAAACTGGGTCATTTCGAAGACGTCCTCGGCATGCTCGGCCAGCCCGTCAGCACCATCGGAAAGGTCGTGCATGGAGAACAGATTGGCCGGGGCCTTGGCTATCCCACCGCCAACATTGATCCCGAAAACGACATGCTCCCACCGCGCGGCATCTACGCCGCCCAACTGCGCATCGGACACCGACTTCACAACGCGGCCGCCTACATTGGCCATCGCGGCACCTTCCACGAAAATGAACCACAGGTGCTTGAAGTCCACTTGATCGATGAGACTGATATCGACCTCTACGGCCAACAAGTGGAGGTCAGCTATCTTGAGTATATCCGTAGCGACCGGATCTTCGATGATGCCGAACAACTCAAAAATCAGATCAAGGCCGACCTCGACGCCATTCGCACCATCCTTCAGTAGTTCCAGCATCCCGGCTTTTTATCGGGCTGGGTTTGTTGTTTCAGGATATACCAGCTTACTCAGGAAACGTTCTTGATAAAAAGTCTCTCTTCTATTCGAAAGCTCCCCCCCTCAATCCATGCCTAGCTATATGAATTCGCGGCTCTTCATTTTCGTTTTAGGGTAACTTTTTCACTACACGGGTTGACGTTTATGCCGTTTTATTGTTGGTTATGTCCCTCTCAGTACTGGGGGCGACTGGTTTCGACGGGTAAGTTGAAGCTTCAGTGGCGTGTCGAGGTTGGCCTCCAGGCCTCGTAAAAAGGAGTCCAAAACACATAAATGCTGACGAAAGTTACGCACTAGCGGCATAGTTCCGCTACGTCTCTACCTTGAAGCTTGTTAGGGGATAGAGGCGACGACAACAAGCTGGCGCCAAACCCGGGGATGCGGGGGGAGGAGCGAGAACCAACAGGATCCTAGCGACCAAAGTGGCCCGGACAGGCGGCAGCGGCGGCGGCGAATCCTTTAATGCCTGACTACACACGTAGAAGCTGCTGTGACTCTTATTCGGACGGGGGTTCGATTCCCCCCGCCTCCACCATTCTTTTGTAAAGCCTTGCGGTTATTGGAATATCCAATGATAGCAAGGCTTTATGCAACACTCCTTTGTTCCGTTGCGGGGACTCGGATTAAGTCCCCTTCAGAACGA
>JAUXGY010000183.1 GCA_030621805.1 Kiritimatiellales bacterium
GCGGAACAGGGGCGGTGGCGGCGGCGCTGGTTGCGGCGCGGCAAGGTTGGGTTCAATTGCCGGTTGCGGTGCATTGCGCGGGAGGCTACGATCTGGCCGTTGATTTGGGCTCCGAGGGAGCAACCCTTTCGGGCGGGGCCGCAACGGTGTTTAAAGGGGAGGTCGAATATGGAGATCGGATTTAGCCTAGGGTCGAATATGCACAACCGTAAGCGGTTGCTGATGCAGGCAAAAACCCTTCTGCTTTCCGCGCCACGCACGCAGTTTGTGGATCAGTCGCCGATCTATGAAACCACGCCCGTGGATGTTAAACCGGAATATCAGGATATGGCTTATCTGAATTCGGTGGTGATTGTGGAGAGCAAGCTTCCGCTCGAAAGCTGGCTCTCCTATATTGGAAAGATTGAAATCAACTTAGGGCGTGAGCGGTCGGATGATCGCAATGCTCCGAGGCCGATCGATATCGATATTATCTATGCCGGCGAACAGATCATTGATGGCGGCGGGTTGGAAGTGCCGCACCCGCGCTGGGCTGAGCGGCGCTTTGTGGTGCATCCACTCTGCGATGTCCGGCCGGAGCTGGTGCTGCCCGAGGCACACAAATCGGTTTCCAGCATTCTCGGCACTCTCCCGCAGGATGAGGGACTGAGTGTTTTTGATGAGCGGTGGTAGTTGATCGCAATACGCAATATGGATACAGAATATGAAATGGACGGCAACAAAGATTAAAGCCCTGAAGGGGGTGCGGAAGATTGCGATGCTGACGGCGTATGATGCGCTCTCCGGCGCGTTGGTGGATGCAGCGGATATTCCCGTTGTGTTGGTGGGCGATTCGCTGGGCATGACGGTGCTGGGGCATGAAACCACGCTTCCGGTGGGGATGGATGAGATGCTTCACCATACGGCGGCAGTGGCACGTGGAGTGGAAAATGCATTGATCCTTGCCGACATGCCGTTCATGTCGTACCAGCCTTCCGTTGCAATGGGATTGGAAAATGCCGGGCGCTTTCTTAAGGAGTCGCACGCCGATGCGGTCAAGATCGAGGGCGGCATGTTCCGTGCAGAGTTGATCGAGGCCTTGGTGGCGAATGGAATTCCTGTGGTCGGCCACATTGGTTTGACGCCGCAGAGTATCAAGGAGATGGGCGGCTACAAGGTGCAGGGAAAAACCTCGGAACAGGCGCGCACATTGATGGACGATGCCATGGCGATTGAGCAGGCGGGCGCATTTGCGCTGGTGCTTGAATGCATTCCTCCGGAGCTGGCTGAAACGATTTCCAGTGCGTTATCCATCCCAACGATTGGAATCGGTGCGGGCGCGGGATGCGACGGACAGGTGCTGGTCTTTACCGACCTGCTCGGAATGAGCGGCAAGCCGGTGCCCAAGTTCGTGAAAAAATATGCCGATCTCAACCCGATCATTTCGGAGGCTTTTTCCGCCTTTAAGAGCGAGGTTGAAGCAGGATCTTTCCCTGCTGACGAGCAGACCTACTAGGAGTTGGAAACCATGCATGCTGTATTGACAGGTGATATCGTGGGGTCTTCGGAGCTTTCGCCGGAGGAGCACCGGAAGGTTGTTGCCATGGTGAAATCCGTGCCAGACGTGTTCCCCGATGTGGTGGTTGGAAAGGTGGATGTCTTTAGTGGCGATAGCTGGCAGATGCTGGTTTCGGATTGCGGCATGTCATTGCGGATTGCGTTGTATCTGCGGGCGAGCCTTAAAAGGGAAAAGGCGTTTTCGGTGGATAGCCGAATTTCCATGGCCTGGGGGGAGATCGATCCTCAACAGGTTAATCCTCAACGGATTTCCGAATCGACCGGCGAGCTGTTCACCTTGTCCGGACGGAGGTTGGCGGGGCTGAAAAAGGGGTCGCTCATGTGCTTTTCTGCTTTGCACGATGACTATCTTTCGGAGGCCGTTGGCAGTTCCCTCGGATTGATCGATGTGCTTGTACAACAATGGAGCTGGGAACAGGCTCGCGCGGTGGTAGCGACTTTGACAGGAAAGACGCAGGGTGCCATTGCCGCTGAGCTTGGAGTTGGGCAGTCCTCCATCAATAAATCCCTTCAAGCGGCGCATTGGATGGAGATTGCCAACACGCTGAATGGTTTGGAGACCATTCTGAAAATCACCCTGCAAGGTGATAATTATTAGAAATCACCCTGCGAGGTGATAATTTAAAGGGATAGGGATGCTCGAAACGCTATTGGTGTTGGTATCGGCTCATTTTATTGCCGACTTTCTGCTTCAGCCTGATTGGCTCCAGCAACGGAAGGGGCAACCGTGGGCGATCATGTTGCATTCGGCATCTGTTGCAGCTTTGAGCTACCTGTTTCTTCAGCAGTGGAGGGTCGTGATACTGGTGGGGCTGGTGTTCTTGTTCCACGCATTCCTTGATTCTTTCAAGCGGCGCTTCCGAGATTCCTGGCGATTGTTCTGCATGGATCAGGTGGCCCATGTGGTTTCGACTTTTTTAATTCTTCGGTTTTGTATGGGAATGGGTGCTTTGGAGCCTTTCCACGGGGAGGGGATTGAGTGGATGGTTTTGGTGGCCGGCTTTGCCGTGTCGGTTCAGGGGGCGGGTTTTCTGGTTGGGAAGGTGACTGCAACGTTGCAGGAGGAAAACGCGCTGGCGGAAAAAATAAAGGGGCTGAAGAACGGGGGAAAATTGATTGGCCAGCTGGAGCGCGCATTGATCTTTTTACTGATCGTAATTGGCCAGCCGGGCGGGATCGGGTTTTTGGTGGCTGCTAAGTCTATCTTGCGCTTTGGCGAGGCTCGGGATGATCAGAAGCTGGCGGAATATATCTTGATTGGAACCCTTCTAAGTTTTGGGTTGGCCATTGCTGCAGCCTCGTTGACGATGGCGGTTCTTAAAACGGTTTAGCCATGGAAATTATTCGGAGATCTGAAGAGATGCAACAGCGTGCGCTTGGCCTTAAGCGGACGGGAAAGACCATTGGCCTTGTGCCGACGATGGGGTTTCTGCACGAAGGACATTTGTCGCTCATGCGCCTTGCGCGTGAAAGGTGTGACGTGCTGGTGGTGAGCATTTATGTGAACCCGGCGCAGTTTGCTCCAACGGAAGACCTTGATGCCTACCCGCGTGATTTTGGACGCGATGAAGAACTTTGCAACCAAGAGGGCGTGGATCTCCTTTTTTATCCCGCCACCATGTATGCCGACGATGCCAGTACATGGATTGATGAGAAAGCCCTGTCAGAAGGCCTATGCGGTGCGGCGCGCGAAGGGCATTTCCAGGGGGTCTGCACGGTGGTGGCCAAGCTTTTTAATCTGGTACTGCCGGACTTGGCCGTGTTCGGCGAAAAGGATGCACAGCAGTTACGCATCATCGAGCGCATGGTGCGCGACCTTAACTTTCCCGTGGAGATTGTGCGTGGGCCGATCCTGCGCGAACCGGATGGACTGGCGATGAGTTCGCGAAACAAATACCTTTCCGCCCAGCAGCGTGAGGAGGCCTTGTGTCTGCGGCGGTCGCTTGATGGGGTGCAGAAACTTTACGGGGAAGGGGAGCGTTCAGTGGCAGTCCTTCGTCGGAAAATGTTGGATTGCATCGAGCCGGTGGAGGGAGCGGAGGTGGACTATATCGAATTCGTGGATGATGGATCGCTGGTTGCCATGGATGAGGTCAGGGGGGATGTTCTCGTTGCGCTGGCCGTAAAAATCGGGAGCACGCGCTTGATTGATAACGAGGTTTTGCATGCGTAGTTTCTTCCGAATGAAACGGTTGTAAAAGCCCTTCGTTTTTTTACATATTTTTGTTTGAAAGCCCTGCGTACGTCATTACATTGGTGTTCGCTTTTGGAAACAAAAGGGTGCGGTAGCCAAGTGGTTAGGCACTGGATTGCAAATCCATGAACATCGGTTCGAATCCGATCCGCACCTCCATTTTTCGTAATCATATAAGACAAGGAGAAAAAGATGAGTGTTCCTCAGGACTTATTTTATTCAAAAACCCACGAGTGGCTTTCCCTCGATGATGGCATCGCGACCGTAGGCATTACGGATTTCGCGCAAAGCCAACTCTCCGACCTTACCTTTGTCGAACTCCCCGAGGTGGGCACCGAATATGGTGGCCGCGAAGAAGCCGTGGTGGTGGAGTCAGTCAAGGCGGCGGCCGATGTCTATGCACCCGTCGCCGGCGAAGTGATCGAGGTCAACACCGAGCTGGAAGATGCTCCAGAGCTCGTCAACGAGGATGCCTTTGGTAAGGGCTGGCTCTTTAAGCTGAAGGTGGTTGACGAAGCCGACGTTGACGCCATGCTGGATGCGGATTCCTACGAGGAACTCTTTCCTTCGGAGTAGCCGTATTCTTTAAATAATTTTCCAAGGAGGATGTTGCATCCTCCTTTTTTATTTTCACGATGAATGCATGGGCCGTCCATTTTAAGGAACCCCTTCCGTACCAAACCGGGCTGGATATACAGCATCGGATTCTCAAGGCTCGTCAGGAGGATCGAATTCCTGACACGGTTCTGATCCTCCAGCACACGCCGGTCGTGACCCTCGGTAACCGTGGGCGCGACAACTATCTGCTGAAGACAGAAGCGGAATACAAGGCCGACGGGATTGACCTTTTCCATGCCGAGCGCGGTGGTGATGTGACCTATCATGCTCCGGGGCAGTGGGTGCTTTATCCCATCCTTCATCTGGGTGGAAACGAGGCCGACTCTCACGGCTACCTCTCCAACCTAGAAGAGATCGCCATCCAAACCCTGACCGATTTTGGGGTTGAGGGATTCCGCAAGGAAGGCAAGTCCGGCGCGTGGACGGATGCCGGAAAGATTGCTGCCATTGGTTTCCGCCTTAAACGATGGGTCTCTTTTCATGGGATGAGCTTTAACGTCGACCTCGACCTTGCGGGTT
>JAUXGY010000317.1 GCA_030621805.1 Kiritimatiellales bacterium
CCGTGCGGCAGCAGCAAAACGGTCTCGCCCCGCGCGAGGCGTGTCCCGACATCAGCATCGAACATGCGGGCAATATGCACGTCTTCCGGAGCCGGGTTCTGAGAAGGGAAAGGAGGGTAAACCCAGAGGTTCCACTGGTTCGAGACCTCGCCCACCTGCAGGGTCAGTCGCAAGGCGGAAGGTCGATCCAGCGCTTTGAGCGGAACGGATATAGAACCGAGTTGGGTTAGCGCATGGGAAGGAATCGTGCGTGCTTCCAGTTGCCCTTTGGCCACGGTTTGACCCTCTGCCGTCGTGAGTGCCCAGCGGGGTGCGCTCTTTTCGAGCGGCCCGGGGCCTTCGTGCGCAACCTCCAGCTTGGCAGAAAAGGTTTGATCGAAATTCCAAGTATACCGTTCGAACCGCGCCAGCGGAACGGTGGGGCCGTTCCATGCGCGGATGGCTTCGAGGGTGATGCCGGGCTTTTCATCATAGAACGGATCGAGCAGGCCGACATGCGCTTCGCCTTGGCCGGTAAAGTCGTGCAGCATCAGGAGTTGGTAGCCGGCCATTTCAGGAGTGCGGCGCATGGCTTCGTGCTCGCTTTTGTATTGTAGTAAGGCAAAGCGTGCGGAGGCCTCGGCACGGCGAGTATGGTCCGTGCAACCTTCTTCTTCGGCGCGGGCCTTGAGCCGCTTAAGGTTCCACGGTTGCATCACGCCCTTGAACTTGGGCAGCAGCGCGTCGTAGTCGGGCCAGCTGGGCCGCTGGCCGGTTTCGTGGGAAATCAAAGGCTTGTCCGTATTCTGGACCGCCTCCAAAAAATCCCAATCGGTACGGTCGGATCCGATGCCGCGCGCGGCTTTCCCGGTGGTATGGGTCACCCAGTATTCATCGACCTCCAGGCTTTTGCGGGCACAGGTTCCGCTCACTAGCAGATGGTCGGTGGCCGTCTTAAACCGGGTCACCAACGCCTGCATTTTATCCCAATCGGTCTTCCCCCATCCAAACTCGTTCCCGATGCAGAACATGGCGAACGAGGGGTGATGTTCGAAACGGCGGATGATGCGCATCGACTCGTCTTCCACCCAGTCGTCCAGTTTTTGATCCATACCGATGGTCGGCGGAAACGGTGGAGTTTGGTGAATCCAGTCATCCACCCAATAAGCGGTTTCGATCTGGAGATAAAGTCCCATTTCGTCGGCGACCTCGAACGCCACTTCCGGTGGGCACCAGGTGTGGAACCGGATGTGGTTAAACCCCGCATCCTTATGGATTTTCAGCATGCGCTCCCACCATGCGCGGTCGGTGGGCGGGGTTTGATGGTCGGGGTGGATGGCACAGTCGAGGTTGCCGCGCAGGAAGATTGGTTGGCCGTTGAGCGTGATGCGCCGCCCCTCGCGCTTGAACGTGCGGAACCCGACGCGACGATGCCCCGTATGGAACGTCCCGATCGTCCATTGGATCTCATACAGCTTGGGATTAAACTCGTCCCATCCCTGCGCGGCCTCCTTGAGAGGAATCGTTAACGCTAGTGGATCTGTTGAGGAAATGGTGTTCTCCACGCGACCCAACTCGCGCCCGTTTTCGGGATCAACCACTCTGACGATCAATGCAACTTTTCGGACAAGCGGTTTGTTGCTGGCCAGCTCCAGATGCACCAGCACACTGTGGCGGTCGGCGGCGGGCAGGACCGTTGCTCGTTCCACGCGTAGCGGATCCAGTGCGATGAGCTGTAGTTCACCCGCCGTGCCCAGCCAAATTGACTCGGTTTCCATCCCGTAGCCATGTCCGGCCAGCCCGATGGGAACCTGCGGGCGGTTGTCGATGCGCAGGGTCAGGCGGTGCGGACCGGGAGAAAGATTTTCGAGGTCATAGAGGTGTGGCGTATGCAGACTGCGCGTGCCTTCGCCCGTCGCTTCTTGCCCATCAACCCATAGTTGACTCGCCCATTTAACCCGCTCGATCGAGAGCCGTACGTGGCGGCCTTTCCAGTTGGAGGGAATCTCGATCGTGCGCTCGAACCAAGCCGGGCCATAGCTCATCCGATCAGCCACCAGCACACCCAGATCGTCGCGGCGATGCTCGTCGGTGTAACCTGCCGATGGCCATTTAAGATAGGGAGGCGCAAGCTCGTCATAGCGACCGGTCTGCGGATCGAAGCGATGCCCCAGCCCGCTCTGCGCCAATGATCCGGGTAGCGCAACCTCATCGGTACCCTTCAAGGGTTGGGCAAACCAGCGTTGGCCAAGCCCCTGGTCCACCTCATCAATGCGTGCCTGCCATGCGCCGTTGAGCGAGAGTGATTCTACTGCGGAAGTTGTAGCGATTGATCCTAGAAGTGTCATAAGAAGTAGGCTCCAAGTGGGTTTTGAATTCAGGATGGTCATGGTTTCCCCTTTAGGTAGATTATTTAATAATCTCGTTAAATCCGGGCACGATCCCGAGATTGCGTACATCATCAGGATCGGCTTCAATGGGGGTGAACTCGGCGCAGGCTGCAAAGGTGTTGCCTTGTTCTTCACTGAGGATGACGAGGCGGAGGTAGCGGAGCTTGACGGGCTCCTTGAAAGGGATGTGTTGTTTGATTCCGCCTTCCTTAAACGAAGCGCGCGGGCCGAGGTTAATCCACTTTTCCCCATCTCTGGATATCTGGATCTGATACTCCTTGATGCGACCGCGGTTGGAGTCCTGCCGGGGTAGATAGTCGATGCCAGCAATGACTTTTTCCTTCAGCAGATCAAGTGTCAAGGTAATCGGCAAGGCCGTATCTTTAGTCCAGTCCGAATGCCAGAAGGTCTCGTTTTTACTGTCCGCCACATGGGATGCCGAGTAATCCGGATGGGTCGAGCTGGCGCTAACAACGCAATCAGCTTCGCCTAAAACGGATCGCAATTGCTCTGGGGTAATCGTGCCCTTTGGATCGAATCGGTTGGACGCGATATAGTTTTCCAGCGATCGGCGAAGCTGGAGTGCCACGACGCGATTTTCGAGATCCGAGTGGATATCCAACGAACAGACCAATAGTTTTCCCGGCCCCACGTTGGCCTCGAAGATCGCGGCA
>JAUXGY010000109.1 GCA_030621805.1 Kiritimatiellales bacterium
GTGCTGCCAGAATTCGGGATAGGAGGTGTCGACGCAACCAGTGTTTTCAATCGTGAGCACCCCATCGCTGAAGCTGTTCAGAATCGCTATCGACATGGCGATGCGGTGGTCGCCGTGGCTGTCGATGGAGACGTCGGGCGTTTTTAGGTTCGTCGGCCCCGTTACAATCATGCCGTCGTCCTTTTCATCGACTTCAACGCCAAAGAGCTGGAGGTTTTTCACGACTTCCGCAATGCGATCGGATTCCTTGACGCGTAGCTCGGCGGCATCGCGAATTTCGGTCTGCCCTTCGGCCAGTGCGGCGGCCACGGCAATGACCGGTAGCTCATCGATCAGGTTGGGAATTTCGTCGCCTTCGATCACGGTTCCCTTCAATTGCGCACCACGCACCTTGATGGTTCCGTAGGGGTCGCCCTGCTCTTCCGACACAATCACTTCAATATCCGCGCCCATGCGGCGCATGACATCAAGCAACGCGGTGCGGCGCGGATTGAGGCCGACGTTTTCGAGCAGCAGCTCGGCGCCGGGACGGGCGGCGATGGCGACGATCCAAAAGGCGGCGGAAGAAAAGTCGCCCGGCACCACAAAGTCGCGCGCGTTATATTTCGGCCCGGCCGGTCCGTAGCCCTTGATCGAAATTTCCAGCCCATTGATTTCGATGGGAATATCCAAGGCCTGAAATAACTTTTCGGTGTGGTCGCGCGTCGGGCGCGGTTCGATGACGGTGGTTTTGCCTTCGGCGAAGAGCCCGGCGAGCAGAACGCACGACTTCACCTGCGCCGACGCCATGGGCAGGAGGTAGCCGGTGCCCTTCAGCTTTCCGCCAGCAATCACCATCGGCAGTGTGCCGCGCTTTCCGGTTAGGCCAATATGCGCGCCCATGAGTTCGAGCGGTTGGCGAATGCGCCCCATTGGGCGCGATGAAAGGGACTCATCACCCACCATGGTTACTTCAACGCCCGCACCGGCCACGAGTCCGGCCAGCAGGCGTGTGCCGGTTCCGGAGTTACCCATATCGAGTGGCTCATCCGGTTGCTGAAGTTTTCCGGCCACGCCGGTAATGTATAGCGCATCATCGCGGAACTCCGCTTTGGCGCCCATCTGCTCCATGGCCGAAAGCGTACTGCGAGCATCCTCGCCATTTAAATATCCGGTTACTTTCGAGGTGCCCTTGGCTAACGAGGCAAGCATGGCTACACGTTGGGAAATGCTTTTGTCGCCCGGCACTGCTACGGTGCCTCCGAGCTTTGCTGGAAATACTGTTTTTTGTTTCATGATAAAAAAGGATTAGCGAGGCAGTTTAATGTCGCGGCGGATATAGGTGGGAACATCGAGATCTTGATTGTCGAGGATAGTTGGATCAACATGGGTAAAGCGTCCTTTGCCGGCCGTTTCGAGCGGAAGTTGGCCCTGCTCGGCGGATAACTGACGGTTGAAGGTAAAGCCCATCTGCCGACCCGCATCATCCACCAACGGCTCTTTCCACTGCTCGGCAATAAGCACAATGGCCGTCAGGCGGTTTTCAAAAGCGGGATCGATCATGACTCCAAAATTTACCCAGGTATCGGTCGGAATTTTTTCCTGAACCTGATTCATCACGGTTTCGATTTCGCTCAATTTTAGATTCGGCCCGCCGACCAATCCCACGATCAGGCCAGATGCAATTTCAAGCACCTTCCCCTTTTTGAGCAGACGGTGGGAGAGGATTCCCTTGGCCACGGCATCGCCCCGCCCCACTCCATCGGCATCGGCACTAGCAAAATGGCAAAAGCCGTCGCAGTTGCGCAGCATGATTTGCAGGCAGGCAAAATCGAGGCCGTATATTCCGTTTTGGGAGAGCATCCGCCAGAGCGCAAACACAGCATCCTGCATCACCTCCTGACTACGGGAAAATACCTGTTCGGCGGGTAGTTCGCTATCGGCGCGGTCCACCAGCGTTTCGTTAGGAATGCGGATGATGGCATCGGCATGCGTCCGTAACTTCTTAAGCGCTCCCTCGGCCTTGGAAGCTACGGGTTTCCCTTCGAAGGCAAACGGCATGGTAACCATGCAAAGAATCAATGTTCCAGCTTCGCGCGCAATACGGGTGATCACCGGCAACGCCCCCGATCCAGTTCCGCCACCAAGACCGGCAATCACAACCAACAGGTCGGCTTGGCGCAATTGGTTCCGAATATTTGAGGAATCTTTCTCGATCGACTGGCGACCGAGTTCAACGTCCCCGCCAGCACTAAAGCCATTGGTAACGGCCGACCCCACGTGGATGATTTTTTCCATACCGCACGCCTCGAGTACCTTCTTGTCGGTATCGATCACCACGGCATCGAGGGTGGGGTTCTGGCGGCACATGTGCGCAACCGCCTGCACGCCGCTACTGCCAACACCGAGGATCAGAATTCGTGGGGCGGAGGGTGGATTAGTCATGTGGGCCTCCCCATAGCAACGTGAGCAGTTTTTTTCTGACCGATGTTTTTTCCTCGGGCTTCCGGAGTGAGGCGGCATAACGAATGCACCCGACATGTGCGGCATAGCGAGGCGCATCCTTGGCTGAAGGTAGTCCGTGCACATCAAACGGTTTCCCGTGCGAGCACGGAACATTGAAAACCTTTTGGCCAAGGTCGCGCACCCCGTTGAGAAATGCGCCGCCACCGGTCAGCAGCACGCCGGCGCTTAGCGGAAGGTTCGGACAACGCTGATCGATGTGGTCCTTGACCAGCATCAGAATCTCTTCCATACGGGCGTTAATGATGGTGTTGAGCGTCACCGCCCGTACCATTTTACCCGGAAATCCCTGTTGCGCGGGGATTGAAATATTATGATCGCGCTCCATCAGGTTGGTGAGTGCACTCCCCTCTTTAACTTTCACATATTCCGCCTGACTGGATGGAATCTTAAGCCCCACCGCAATATCGTTGGTGATGTGCTCCCCTCCCACGGAAAAGGAACCGGAAGCCTGTATGAATCCATCATGATACAACGCAAAGTCCGTGGTACCGCCGCCCATATCGACCACCAGAACGCCGGCCTTTTTCTGCTCGTCGTTCACAACGGCCAGCGCAGAGCAAAGCCCGCTAAATACAGCATCGGAACAATGGATCGGCGCGTCGTCGACAATTTTCCGGAAGTTGTCGACCGTGCTGCGCTTGCCGTGGATGGTCAGCATGTCCAAGCGCAACTCCTCGCCCGCCATGCCGAGCGGACTGGTGACATCCATCACGTCGTCGACCTGGAAATATTGATGTAGAGTGTGTAGCTTGATCCGGTTTTCGGGCAGGGCCACGCGGCGCGCTATCTCAACAATTTCAGTAACATCCTCTTCCGAGATTTCGGATAACTGGTTCTCTTCGGGATCGACCAATCGGAGAATCCCCGTACTCGTTTTACTTGCGGCTCCTCCCCCAGAAGTGACGAGATAGACGGAGTGAATACTTTTCCGGAGGTTTCCCTCGGCCGCCTTGAGTGCGGCGCGCACACACGCGATGGCGTGGTCGCGATTAATGATTTCGCCCTTGCGGATCCCGCGCGACTCAGCCTCCCCGATCCCCGTGACCGAAACGCTTCCGTCGCTCCGCAACTCGCCCACCATCACCCGGACGGTGCTGGTTCCAATCTCCAAAACTACGGTGGTTTCGATGGCCATGCTTTCCTTAAAAATTAATAAAAACTCACAGGCACCATGACCTGGTTTGAATCGACGGTGAGATCCACTTCCTTCACCCGTTTTCCCTTGCCCCTTTCAATCTTAATAAGGGTGGCAAGATACTGAAGTTTCGGCTTGGGCGAATAACGCGGCATGCGAACGCGCACCCCGCCCGTCAGTTGCATAATAATATAGTCGGAATACCGGACATCCATGCTTTCAATCCGCACATAGGTGCGCAGATAGCCCATGCTATCGCACAGCATAATAATCTCTAAAGCCTTCATCACATCCGGATGACCGGACTGCTTCCCAAGAACCAAGTTGGTATCCAACCCTTTGATCAGCGGTAATGATGTCGCGCTTTGGCGAGGTGGCATCACGTAGCCGTAGCGGTCCACCAAAAAGGGGTGTTTCCGACTCTTTACCCCAGAGATTCTGGCCACCGGCATGCGTTCCTTCACCGTCACGACCAACGTGTGCGGCAACTTGCGCTCAAGGCGGACCGACTCCACGACGGGAACACTCGAAAGTCGCTTCTCAATATCCGCAAAAGAGTCTTCGAACAGATTCATTCCCTCCGAAAGTTCGGTATACTCGCGGATCTGCTCTTCCTTCAATTTACCATCGCTGGAAACCACCAGATGCTGGATTTTAAAACTCTTGTTTTGGGAAAAGAGCTGGCGTTCGATCCAATCAAAACCCTTCTTAATGCCAAAAAGAATTCCGCCGATAATCAGTAGTAGAAACACGAGGGTAATCCCGCGCCGCACGAGGGAAGACGGGTCCGCCCCCTTGCGTTTCTTCGCTCTGACATATTGCGGTTTTGCCCGCTTCTTTGCCTTTTTCCGTGTGGCCATTTCAATATACCTCGAACTGGTGGCCGCGGAGCCCACATGGCACTCGCGCAACCCTTTCAGACCGGCTAAAGCCGGAACTACATACTTGTTTTCTTCATCGTGGCACCGACGCGCAGGCGCAGGGCGTTGATCTTAATGAAGCCGGTGGCATCGGACTGATCGTATCCCCCCGCCTCGTCGAAGCTGACGAGTTCGGGACTGTAAAGCGAATACGGCGAGCGCCGCCCGCAAACATGCACCGCGCCCTTGAAAAGCTTGAGGCGGACATCGCCGGTGGCGGTTTCCTGACTCTGGGTAATGGCGGCCTGAAGCATTTCGCGTTCGGGAGCAAACCAGTAGCCGTTGTAAACAAGCTCGGCATATTTGGGAATGAGCGAGTCGCGCAGATGCATGACTTCGCGATCCATCGTGATCGATTCAATTGCACGGTGCGCATGGTGCAGAATGGTTCCGCCGGGCGTTTCATAAACGCCGCGGTCTTTCATGCCGGTGTAGCGATTTTCGACGATGTCGATCCGGCCCACAGCATGCTCGCAACCCAGCGCATTCAATTTCTTCAGCAAGGCCGCAGGAGTAAGCTTTTCGCCATTGACGGCCACCGGAATTCCTTTTTCAAAACTCACTTCAATGGTTTCGGGTTCGTCGGCGGCCTGACTGAGCGGCTTGGTCATACACCACATATTTTCATCGGGCTCATTCCAAGGATCTTCCAGAATTCCGCCTTCAAAACTAATGTGCAGCATATTGCGATCCATGCTGTAGGGCTTGGATGCGGAAACGGAGGTTGGGATACCGCGTTCTTCCAGATATTGAATCATGTCGGGGCGACCTTCAAACGGGAAGTCTTCGGGCATGCGCCACGGGGCAATCACTTTCACATCGGGTTTGAGGGCGTAGGCGGTCAATTCGAAGCGAACCTGATCGTTGCCTTTTCCGGTTGCGCCATGACAGATGGCTTCCGCGCCTTCGTCGATGGCGATGTCGATCATGCGCTTGGCAATCAGCGGGCGGGCGATGGAGGTACCGAGCAGGTAGGTGCCTTCGTAGATGGCATTGGCCTGCATGATCGGATAGATGTAGTCGGCGGCAAACTCTTCCTCGACATTGTCGACATAGCACTTGACCGCGCCGTGTTTCAGCGCTTTTTCCTCAAGGCCATCGAGTTCCTCTTCCTGCCCCACGTTTGCGCAGTAGCAGATGACTTCGGCATTATATTTTTCCTGAAGCCAGGTTAATAGTACGGTGGTATCGAGACCCCCGGAATAGGCTAGTACAACTTTCATGATAGGATCCTCTCTTCTGGTTAAAAATAGTGTTTCAGACGGGCGTTGGCCTCGGCGAGGTCGAAGGCTTCGGGATCGCCGATCTGTTCTTTGTAGTGTTTGATGGTTTCCATGTCGCAGAAAGAATCGTCTTCCTCCAGAATAGAATAGTATCCCCACAACCCACCGCAATCCTCCGGCGGGCAGGCGCGTTTGCCGCCGGTGCAGCGGGGCAAAGGGATCGAGCCGTCGTCGGCGAGGATCTTCTCGACAACGAGCTTGTGATTCCAGCCATCGCCGAAATCATACTCGTAGACCAGCGAGTCCTTCGGTTTTCTGAGAAGCTGCGACAGGGCGTACTTGCTTTCATCTCGGGTCTCCGACCCGAAACCCCCGCCGAACGCGTCGTCGCGAACGCCATAGTCCATCCCCCCCGAGGTGAACATGTGCAGGTGCTCGTTCTCCCATCCCATCACCGCCTGAAGCACGTCGTGGAGGGCGGCGAGCCTCATGGATGGGCAAGATCAGGCCGCTGCGATGACCGACACCTATGTAGCCCGCAATAAACGGCAGGGGGCGCCAGTGGTGTGGATCATCCTCGACGAGCTTGATCTGAGGTTAGCATCCACACAACGTCCGGAGGACCTACGCCTGCCTGAG
>JAUXGY010000389.1 GCA_030621805.1 Kiritimatiellales bacterium
GCCCGCCCCAGCGTAAACTGCCGAACCAGCGACTCCGCCCCGGTCAGGTTGCAGTCGGCCTCGACCCACATGCCTCCGATGGGTTCCCAGCGGCCCTGTTCGACCTTTTCCTTGATCCGCCCGAAGAGTTCCGGATAGTCCGTCTTGACGTAGTCGTATAACTGCGGCTGGCTCTGCGTAAAGACATAGTCGTCGAACTCATCCATCAGAGCCATCACCGTGTGGAACGAGCGCCCGCACTTTTTACGCGTCTGTGCCAAAGGCCAGACCCAGGCCACATCGATATGCGTATGGCCGATGGCGGTGACGTTGACATCGAGTGGCGCGCCCGCAATGGCGAGTCCGTCGCGGAGCGCCTGATGCGCGGCGGGGATGCTCGCATAGAAGACGTCACCGAAAGGCTCCCGCAGATCAAGGCACCCAAAGGCGCGGTCGAGGGCGTTGAGAATCCGTTCGTTGGCAGGGTCGTTTTTATCAATCGCTTCGGCAACGCCAATGGCCACCCGCGCGGCGGCGACAAAGTCCCGCGTCGCAGTATCGATCGCCACCAGATGACATTCCTCCATGAAAAGTTTCTGTTTCGGTTCGCGGTCGTAGAAACCCCATCGCCCCGTGTAGCCATCCAGAGCCAGCTGGTGTTTTTTACCGTCGCGGAAATCATCGGGCACAAGGAGGATCTGATGGAAATGATCCAGCCCGGCCAGCGGTTGACCATCGATATGGACCAGTGCCTCGGGGTGGCAGAAGTCCCAGCCGGACACCTTTCCGATATTGAAGACCATGGCGACGGGCCCGTCCGTCCCCCACCCTTCAGGAACGGTGAAGTGGCTCCTGAGCGTAAAGTCGCTGCGCCACCCGCCCCAATAGCTCCCCGGATCAATGCGCGCCCAGGCCGAATCGTCGACGTCGATTCCCGTGTGTCCTCGCTCGCCGCCGCTTTCGTGCAGACAAAAAGCAAACGGGGCGATCAGTCGCTTTTCCCGGTGAATCAACGGCTCGATAAGCCGAAGTCGGAGTTCAAGTTTCTTTCGGGTCAGGCGCTGGTCGTGTCTCATGGATCGGTTCCCATTGTATTGGAGATTCGGAAGCGTAGCAAAAGAGCTTGAATCTTCAATGGTATTCTCCAAGGTACAGTGGTCGATTGCGGACGATCTAACGTTAATGGAGAGAGACCGATGGCTAGTGGATGCAAGATAGTGGGTTCGGCAGTGGCGAACATGCCTTGGGAAGAGCGGCCCGGCGAGGCAGACGATGTGATGTGGCGGTACAGCGGAAACCCGGTTATCCCCCGGAACCTGCTACCGTTCTCCAACAGTATTTTCAATAGCGCCGTGGTGCCTTTCAAGGACGGCTTTGCCGGGGTTTTCCGGTGCGACAACAAAAACCGGCAGGCCTGGATCCACAGCGGCACCAGCCCGGACGGCATCCATTTCGAAATCAACCCAGAGCCAATCCGCTTCAACTGCCCGGAGCCCGAGATCGCTGAATATGTCGAGGCGTACGACCCACGGGTCTGCTGGATCGAAGATCGCTACTACGTGACCTGGTGCAACTTTTACCACGGACCGACGATCGGAATGGGCTACACCCACGACTTCAAAACCTTCCACCAAATGGAGAATGCGTTCCTGCCCTACAACCGCAACGGCGTCATGTTCCCGCGCAAGATCAACGGAAAATACGCCATGCTCAGCCGACCCTCCGACACCGGACACACCCCGTTCGGTGACATCTTCTACAGCGAAAGCCCCGACCTTTGCTACTGGGGCAAACACCGTTTTGTTATGGGAACCAGCATCGGTTGGCAGTCCAAAAAAATCGGCCCCGGCCCAGTGCCGATCGAGACGAACGAAGGATGGCTCATGTTCTACCATGGTGTACTCAACAGCTGCAACGGCTACGTCTACAGCATGGGGGCGGCACTGCTGGACCTCGAAAAACCGTGGAAGGTGATTGCCCGGACAAAGCCCTATCTGCTTTCGCCGCAGACCCTGTACGAATGCGTCGGCGACGTCCCCAACGTGGTCTTCCCCTGCGCCGCCCTCGCGGATGCGGACACGGGGCGCATCGCCATCTACTACGGTTGTGCCGATACGGTGACCTCGATTGCATTTTGCCAAGTGGATGAGCTGGTGGACTACTTGAAAAAACATTCGGAGGTTTAACAATGTCGATGACTTCACGGGAATTAGTCCACAAGACACTGGAGTTTCAAAAGCCCGACCGAATTCCTCGGCAAATGTGGTTGCTCCCTTGGGCGTTTAATAATTATCCGGAACAGGTTGCGGAGATTCAACGTCGGTTCCCTGATGACATTGCAACCTGCCCCGTTGTTGGGGAACCCTTTAAAACGCAGGGCGAAGCCTATAAGGCTGGCATTTTTATTGATGAATGGGGATGCGTGTTCCGAAATCTTCAGGATGGCGTGATGGGGGAAGTCAAAGAG
>JAUXGY010000243.1 GCA_030621805.1 Kiritimatiellales bacterium
GGCCGCCTTCTGGGTGGTCTTTGCGGTTTTCTTCCCGGCCGTGACGGGGATCGAGGCGGGGCTGGGACTCTCCGGCGACCTGAAGAACCCGGCCAAATCCCTCCCGCTGGGCACCCTGCTGGCGGTCGGTACCGGCTATCTGGTCTATATGATCCTCCCCGTTTTCCTGAACAAAATGGTTCCGGATTCAAACCTGCTACTCCTTGATCCAAACATTATGACGACGATTGCGCGCTGGGGCATCCTGATCGTCATCGGCGTATTCGCCGCCTCGCTCTCCAGCGCGCTGGGTGCGCTGCTGGGTGCTCCGCGCACACTACAAGCTCTCGCACTCGACCGCGTGATCCCGCGCTTCATCGGCCGTGGTTTCGGCAAAGACAAGGCCGACCCGCGCATCGCCACCGCCCTCTCGTTCGCCGTTGCGCTGGGAGCCGTCCTGCTGGGCAACCTCGACCTGATTGCCCCGATCCTCTCCATGTTCTTCCTGCTTTCCTACGGGCTGCTCAATCTCTCCGCTGGGCTGGAAGGCCTAATCGAAAGCCCGTCGTGGCGCCCCCGATTCAAAATTCACTACAGCGTTTCGCTGCTCGGGGCCGCAGGCTGCTTTGTCGTCATGCTCATGATCAACGCGGGGGCCACCCTCCTTGCAGGCCTTGTGACCGCGCTGGTTTTCTATCTCGTTAAACGCCGCCGATTAAATGCGCACTGGGCCGACATTAACTATGGCATCCTCACCCTGCTGGTGCAATTTGCCATCAAGCGGCTAGCCAAGTTGAAACCCGACGAGCGCACCTGGCGCCCCAACATCCTGGCCCTGAGCGGTTCACCCAAGTCGCGCTGGCACCTCGTCGAAATGGCGCACTCGCTCACCCAGCACAGCAGCGCACTGACCGTGGCCAGCATCCTGCCGGTGGAGGACTGGTCCGCCGAAAAAGTCCAGTCCATGGAGGACTCGATGCGCGAATATCTGGAGAAGCGCGAAGTCGCCGCCATGGTGAAAATCCTCCCCGCTCCTGACCGGCTCACAGGAGCCAAGTCGCTCGTGCGGGCCTATGGCTACGGACCGCTAACCCCCAACACCATCCTGCTGGGCGACACGGAAAAACGCTCCAACTTTAATGGCTTCGCCGAATTCATCCTGCTCGTCTACCGCACGCGTCGCAACCTAATCATATTGCGCGAGACCGACACCCCCGTGTCCGACGAAGCCGAAACCATCGACGTGTGGTGGGGCGGGAACAAGGATAACATTGGATTGATCCTGACGCTGGCCTACCAGATTCAGAAAAGCCCGGTTTGGAAAGCCTCCAAACTCATCTTGAAAACCGTCGTCGAAACCGAAGAGGAGCGCGAAGCCGCCAAGGAGCGGTTGGACACGTTCATCGAGGAACAACGTATTCCCGCCACGGCCGAGGTGCTCATCAAGCGCCTGCCGAACGTCTTCGATATTATCCGCCAATCCTCCGCCGATGCCGGCCTCGTCTTCATGGGCATACGCCCACCGGGAGAAGAGGAAACCATCGAAGACTACAGCCGCTACTACGGGAACCTGATAGAAACGACCGGCGGCATGCCGCCCCTCGCCCTCGTCCTCGCCGCCGAAGAGATTGAGTTCAAGCAGGTGATTGGCATTTCCGCCCAACGTGAGGCGTGAGGCGTGAGGCGTGAGGCGTGAGGCGTGAGGCGTGAGGCGTGAGGCGTGAAACTTTTTTGACTCCCTCCAAACTCGTCAAGAGGAAATCACGTATCAATCATCCGCCCTGATCAAATATTACGGTTCGCCATGTAGCCGCGATCCGAGATCGCGGGGCGTACGCAAAGCCGATCCACACCCTGCGATATTACCGTAGCAACTGCCGCCGCGTAGCACGCGGCCCAAGCCCGTCGAAGCCCCATGAGGATCCCACAAGGGAGGCGGTGCCATGCGCACGAGCAACGCTTCGCTCGCGCAAACATTCTCTAAAACTCATGTCTCGAGCGCGGAGAGAATTACTGCTTTGAGTTCGGTGTAGGCCGTGTCTAGGTCGTCGTTGATAATCTGGTAGGAATATTTTGGCGCCTGCTCCATCTCTTCGATGGCGGTATCAAGGCGTTTTTTGATGACGCTGTCCTTGTCCGTTCCTCGCCCGCGCAATCGCTTTTCAAGTTCTTCCTGCGAAGGGGGAGAAATAAAGATGTCCGTAAAGCCACGACGGATGGGATGGCGCGGATCGAGCCGGATGAGTGCGTCGCGAATTTGCGCGGCGCCCTGCACATCGATATCGAGCAGAACGTGATTGCCCTCCTCCATGGCGTAGAGCACGGTATCTTCAAGTGTCCCATAGAAATTGCCATGCACCTTGGCATGCTCTAAAAACTCGCCGTTTTTGATGCGCTCTTTAAATTCCTTCTTCGACAGAAAGTAATAGTGAACCGCATCCTCCTCCTCGCCGCGCGGCGCACGGGTGGTACAGGAGACCGAATAGGAAACATTGGGAAACTCTGCCACTAACCGGTCGCACAGCGTACTCTTGCCTGCACCGGAAGGTGCCGAAACCACCAGCATCAGCGGGCACGACGGACGGGATATGGCGGCCTTTTCTTCGATCAAACCATTGTTGGCTACATCCACGGCATTGTTCTCCTGAAAAACTATTCGACGTTCTGAACCTGCTCGCGGATACGCTCAAGCTCGGTTTTAAATTCCACGACCTGCCGGGTAATCTCCACTTCACTGGCCTTGGAACCGACGGTGTTGATTTCGCGAAACAGTTCCTGACAGAGAAAATCAAAGGTACGTCCCACGGGTTCGGTCGAACGCAGTAACTTACGCGCCTGCCCGAGATGGCTCTTTAAGCGGGTAAGTTCTTCGCTAATGTCACAACGGTCGGCAAAAAGGGCGACCTCCTTAAGCATGCGCTCGTCGGCAGCAAGATCTTCGAGTCCGGCCTCCTCCATCCGCTGGAAAAGTTTTTCGCGGTAGCCTTTCACAACATGCGAAGAGAGCGCCTTGATTTGCTTCATCCGCTCATCGAGCAGGGTAAGGCGAGCGCGGAAATCCTTTTCCAGGGCCTTACCTTCGGCGGCGCGCATCCGGGCCAAGCCGTTTAGCGCCTTGCCCATGGCGGCATCGAGCACACCGGCCACATGCCCCGCATCCAGTTTGTCCTGCTCAACCGAAACCAGCCCCGGCAGGCGGGTGAGTGTTTCTGCGCCGAGATCGTCCGATAGCTTGAGCTTCTTCGCGGTTTTCCGAATGGCTTCAATGTACTGCGTGGCTAGCTGGGCATCGACCTTTACCGTGCCGCCCGATCCGTTCGCCGTCTCGACCCGAACAACACCGGAAATACGACCCCGGGAAAACTCCTGCCGCACGAGCGACTGCACCCGAGAGTCGAGCGCAACGAGACTACGCGGAAGGGATAGGTTTACATCGAGCTGCTTGCGGTTGACGGAACTTATCTCCACCGCCACCCGAATCCCATCGACAGAGGCCACTCCCTCTCCAAAACCGGTCATGCTTTTTATCGCCATATTTCTCCTTGGAACTTGAAAACCAGAGCAGAATTTAGGATTTTAACCGCCATGTCACGCATTTTGACAACCGATGGAAGCGTTGTGGTTTCGCGGGTAGTTTATGCCGAAACCCTATCCGCACGCCTGCGCGGACTGCTCGGCCGCGCTTCGCTTGCGGAAGACACCGGCCTGCTCATCCGCCCCTGCGGGAGCATCCATATGTGGTTTATGCGTTTCCCGATCGACGCCGCATTCCTCGACCGCGATCTGCGCGTGCTGAAGATCGTCCACAACCTGCGCCCCTGGCAGATGGCCCTCGCTCCAAACCAAACCTACTGTGTCCTCGAAACTGCAGCGGGGGCTCTTACCCACCTAAGCACTGGAGAACAGCTCCTCGATTCCTAAATTCCCG
>JAUXGY010000106.1 GCA_030621805.1 Kiritimatiellales bacterium
AGAGGTTGGAGATTGCGCTGCAGCACCAACAAACGTGGCTCCAATCTGGCTTCCGCCACCGGACGCTGCATCATAAAACTTCAAAGTGAAGTCCTTGAATCCCCGCGACGCCGCAGTGGCATTACCAGCCCAGGCAGCATTCCATAGGTAGAACGTGTCTAGTTCCGCCGCTGCACCGAACTCCATGGTAAGGGTCAGGGGCCAAGTGCTAGGCGGGTTTGCAGATGCGTATCCATTACCGGCATTCATGGCAATGGTTCCTGCATCAATGGTATCCGTTCCAGCCGTGAAACCACTTGCGATAAGATTACCTACTTCATAACCTGCGCCAAATGTACCCCCATCGGTCGCGATGCTATCCGGTTGAATAAATGATGCCTTAGCAACCTGCGAAAGCGCGATCATTGATAGAACTACTGCACCTACTATTAGTCTTTTTTTCATGCTTTCTTCCTCTCTTTTTATTTCGTACAGCACCCTTATGGTGCCGTACACGATTCTCTTAGCCGGTTTCCCGGGACAGTCATTCGGACGGCCTTGGACCTCCTCCTAATCCAAACGCTCTCATCTACACCTTGAGGAGGAGTTCATATATACCAAACCTCAGTTCCAGAGATCTACTGTAAGATTTTATAGGTCAGGAGCAGACGTACAGGAATTGGTGCCCGGGGTGGCGGACAACTATGTGGAACTCGCCTGAAATTCTTCAGGGGAGGAGAAGGATCATATGCCAACGGCCCCTCTAGCTGTGTCAACCGGAGATAAAGCCTTGTTAGAGAATCCCAACTCGATACGCCTTGGCAAGGGCACCGGACTGGGAATGGACCCCTAGTTTCTTGTAGATATTGGTGGCGTGGAATGTCACGGTGCTATACGTGACATCCAGTCTGTCTGCAATTTCTTGTCGCGAAAGATCCAACGAAACCAGCTCCAGCACCTCAATCTCCCGCGCCGACAAATCAAACTCTTCGGCCGGCTTGGGCGACCGCATTTCCTCGAGCACCATTTTGGTTACCGACGGGCTCAGTGCCGCACCACCCAAAAAAACCTCTTGCAATCCACGGACGATATCCAAGGGCGCGGATGTCTTCAAAAGATAGCCCGCCGCCCCGGCATCTAATGATTCGAGCACTTTTTCCTTGTTGGCAAAAACCGTCAACACGATCACGGTCAAATCTGGAGCGATCTTTGCCAGCGTCCGAATGCCGTCGACCCCGTCCATACCGGGTAGGCCAAGATCCATCAGCACCAGATCCGGATGAGAATCCGTTTCAATGGCTTGGAAAAGTTTAATGCAGGAAGGAAATACCCGACTACAGGTAATATGTTCCTCTCGGTTCAGTATCCCCTGCAACATGCGGCGATAGCCGGCGTTGTCTTCCACCACCCATATGTCAATCGGTATCATGCTAATTAGAGGTTTTATATACGTTGTATAGTTCGCGGGACAGTGTCGTTAACGAGGTTTTCAACACGATTGTGGTACCTGCTCCAACCTGAGTAATCAATTCCATTTTGCCACCCAATTCCTCCGCACGCTCCTTCATGCTATCCAGACCCCATCCCTCGGACGGTTCCAGAGGATCAAAGCCGCACCCATTATCACGAATGGATATCCGCAGAGATTGGTCAACAATTGAAAAATCCACCCATACCCGGGTCGCCCCGGAATGGCGGGCGCAATTGTGAACCGCCTCTTTGAAAAACATAATCAGGTGCCGCTTAAATGCAAATGATACGACACGATCAGGGCAATCCTCCGAGATCTCAATAAGAACCTCCATCTCATTCAAAACCCGTTTGGCCCGCTCGACCAGTTTTTGTATCAACAGGGGCAACCGAACGGTGTTTTCATCAACCACCCAAACAACCTCACGCAAGGATGCGCAAGCTTCGCTGGTCAACAGGGAAAGGTCTCGCAGGTTCTCCTCTGCGTCCGTATTCGCCACGGCATGCTTCAACTGTTCGGCCGCAAGCGAAATGCTCCCAAGGTCGCTCCCCACCTCATCATGCAAATCCCGGGCAATCCGCCATTTTAATTTATTCATTCCCCGCTTGCGCAACTGTCGTTGCAGCACCAAACCGCCGATCAGGCACATAACAACGACCCCGCCACCCCAAATCCCAGAGTACTGTTTAATACGCCGCCAGTTAGCCCGGGCCAGCTCCAACTCCCGCTCCACCACCACCAGGCGTCGATCCAGCGGGCGGCGTTGGGCCAATCCCTTAATCCATTCTCCCTGCGGCAAAATCCAACGGTGCTGGCTGTAGCCATCGACTAGGCGAGAGAGTTGATCCAGATATTCCTCGGGAATCCCCTGCGCGTCAACCTTGCAGCCGACTGACCAGACCTCCCCGTTGCTGGAAACCATAATTTCCCCTATCCCGAGAACCCGCGTCCCCTTGTATTCACCGAGTCCGCTCACCGTGATGCGGATGTATCGTGCATCATGCCCTCCACCAATGATGGAAAGCAGGTTGCCGTGAGGGGTGCGCTTGCTGATGTTTCTTGTTCCGAGCACTCTCGCCACCTTGAAGTCCGAATCAGGCGAAATCTCCACCGAGATTTCCTTCGGAAAGCCAAACAACGGGAGCGCCAACAGATGCGGAGCCGCAGCCGGCCAGATATCAATGCGCCCGATTGATTTCACATGGCCCAGATCCAGTATGAACTGCACCTTGTCCGAAACCGAAGCACCATGTTCATAAGTGACCATCAGATCCTCCGCAGACACCGTTTCATCACTCAGCGGCAATCCAAAACCCGCCATACCGTCATGCAGGTATTGGATATCCCATAGCGGATACATCGTAAATGGGTCGGATACCGATACTTCCGTGATCCCGCGACCCCATGTGCTTGCGTTGGCACCAATATGGCCATCAGGCCTCGATTGGAACAGATAGATTTCACCCAGCGCATAGTGGGCCACGCCCGATTCCCGCACCACCTGCGGAACCGTGATGCGAACCTGCCTCACGTATCGATTGATCCCCGAAAAAAAGACGGGATACGGGCCAGGGTCGGGAAAGTCCTCCTCCATCCAGTCCACTACCGTTTCGAACCGGTCCGTACGTGCATTCAACACCTCGATTTTAAAGCGCTTGGGAAAGGCATAGGCGTTAAACTCCGGAGGAGTGAAGGCTGGAGCAAGGGCAATCGAATCGAGGGAAGGAGGAAAGGACAATTTGATGTCAATCTGCTGAGATGGAAGCGAACCGTCGGAAGCGGGCTCCTCGAAAAGGGAATGATAACCCAAGTGGTCGATCAGAAATTCCGGGGCATGCTGCGGCAACACGGATATCTTTGCGAGTAATCGCTCCCGCTCTATCTCCAGCTGTTGAATGCGCGAACGCGGCCACCGCGCCAACGCCTCGTGCGAGATGGCGGAATATTCGGCAGGGAAACGAGGGTCCACCAATTCGACAGGGTAGTTTCCGGATTGCGGAGCTTGAGCTGCTTGCAAGTCAGTTAGAGTGCCGAGCGACTTGCCGGTTCCTCTGGCTCCGTCGAAAAATTCGAGATCGAACTGCTTAATTCCATGCGAAAGAGGGACGGACAGTCCGCCACTAGAGGCGTTCCACAGATAGAAAGCACTCAACTCCTGCGCGGTCGAAAATTCCAAGGTGATGGAGACGGGGTAGCCAGCCAGCGGAGGATTGGCAGAGGCGAACCCATTACCTGCATTGGGCGCATTCGCATCAATCGTATCGGTCCCCGCAGTCACCCCTTCATTCCAAAGATTTTCTACTGCGTAGTCCGTCTTGTTAAAGGTACCTCCATCCGTGGAGCCGGAATCCGGCTGGATGAATGCTGGTTCGCCAGCTACGCGTTCAAACCCGATTTCACGGGCACCGACCCATCCGTTGTCTTGTAGGTGGTTGCTCTCGATGGTGAGCACCACCGACCGGACTCCAGCAATGGGATCGAATGTGAACACTTCGGCCACGGCAAACCCCGCCAACGCCAGCATCCATCCCGCAAGAATCAATTGCCTGTGCCGCACCCTCTTCATAGATCGTCCACCTGCCTGTTAAACCAGAATACATTTCGGTTTTACAAGAATCGGGGTTTTTAACCAGAAAAATTTAATCTGAGCGCCAGTGATCGCCGAGTGGGTTATACACCATCGACTAAAAAAGAATGAGCGTCTCGCTCGTTCAGGCAAGCGGGACGCTTGCTCTACTTTCAGAATCTGTGCCGAGAAGTTCTGGGCGATGGTGTATTGGAGGAACCTGAATCGTTCGCGATTTCTCGGGCAAAGGTGTAGTGCGGGCCTCTCTGCTTGCAGAGGGCGCGCCCCCTTCGGGAGGCACGCGCCACACCCACAGGGTGAAGAAAACACGGGGTCACTAATGATTCAGGTGGAGGAATGTAGATGCAGGTGTCCACGCTGATTTTTACCACCCCTTCCGCTGTGGGTGGATTTCCGCCCCCCACAGATACACCATATCGTCTTCCACTATCCATATGCTGATCGGGATCATGCCTGCCCCGTTCCGATTCTAGCTCGATGTCTTATACAGAATCCTTGCGTTGCGTTTAGAAGGAGGACTCAACCTTCAGTCCCAGAAACAGCTGCTCGGTATCCATCGGAATGCGGTTGGTCACGGCGTCGAATTTGGCGTCGATCCTGCCGATTCCGGTCACTTCATAATCAGCGTTGGTCCAGACTCCGGGAACGAGGGTTTCCGTTTGTTCGAGTCCATAGTCGAGTCCTCGTGCGGCCGCATCGGTGCGTTTGGGGTAGACATATTCCATATAGTTGGTGCCTCCAGCCTGTACGATGGAGTGGCCGATCGCGTGGCCGGTATCACCGCCATCATCCGGATTGCCGCCCAAGGCATACTCGCCCAGATTCTCAAGTGCATCGCCATCCGGATTGTCCGTTAGGTTGGTGCTGGCTCCCACTCCGGGATAACCGGCCAACCATCTCATATACGATCCGAAGGGCGTCTCCCGCACAATCTCTTTGAAGGTCATATAGTCGATCGCAATAAAATTCCCGGCCACCCATTGCGTGCCGGCTCCATAAACTTCGGAATACAGTTGCTTGATCCCATCGATGTCCGTCGTTCCGGATTTGAACGTTGTAAATTCAGCATCCGTGTCCCATTTCCAGTTTGCGGTCCTGGTTCCGTTATCCAGGTTCCAGATGAGTTGGACCACAATGCCGTTGCCGGCGCTCGTAATCGGGAGGTCCACCACACCATTTAGTCTGGCTACGGAGCCTACTTTTCTGATCTCAAACAGGTCGTACCCTGTGGTAGCACCAAGCACGCCCCAGTTGAATCTAGCGTTGTCGGGCGCTCCGCTGAAGTCCCAGGAATTAAAGCGATATTCAAGCACATAATTCCCTGTGGTGACGGGCGTGAAACTATAGCCCTTGTAATTATCCACGACTATATTCGTAACGACATACAGCCCCGCACCATCCGTCGCGGAACCCCCCGAGTAGTTGGCGTTCCATGCTCCCCCATACGATCCCGCGTTAGTCACGGCATCTAGCCCCGTGCCTGCCGCATCGCCCATCTGAAGATCAATAAGCGAGTTGGTATAGGTTGAGACCAAGAGCTCCATGTCTATTGCCCGCAGAATGGAATTCGTGGAGGCATACTCTACGTCTAAAGTAAGTTCCCATGTAAAAACCCCGTAATAGCCGTTGTCCCTTCCATATTGCGTCTTGTTCTGAATCGATGGAACTCCGCTGTAGTAATAGGTGTTTCCGTCCGAAGCACGATACCACTCATTTTCAAGCGGGGAAGCGCCTTCGGTAATCATGGTGGAATATGCGAGACTTTTACTTTCCCCAGAATTAGCGCCATAGAGCGGAAGGCCGATGGCAAGCTTATCCGCAGGAACGCCTCGGGCGTGGAAAAGCTGTAGATTATCTGCCATAGCCGCCACCGACCACGCGTTGATTGTGCTGTAGTAATATTGAATATTGGCCCAGTCTATTTTGTCTTTCACGCCAACTGTTTTATCAATGTAATGCCCATAATTCCCAACGCTTATGCAGAGTCCGAAGCTCGGGGAGCGCAGCCCATCCGATATATCCGAGACCACGCTGATATAATCCGCCACCGCGTGATCATTTCTTTCCCAATCAAGATCCAGGCCGACAAAACCATGCGTGGCGGACAGGCTCGCTATGGAGTCTATAAAGTTTTGAATCCTGGTCGGATTTCCGATGAGGTCGTTCATCCCGACAGTTCTGGTACCCATCCAAAGCTCAGTCGCTGGATTCATAACCGCCTTGAGATCGGCCAAGTGAGCGATCGATGCGGAATCCATCGTAACGGTTCCGGTCGCATCTGGATCAAAACCGAAGTAGATCAGGACATCAAGACTTTGGATCCCATCGACATTTATGCCTTTGGTGTCATGCCGCTCCCATACATAATAGTCGATTCGTTTAAAATCCTGCGCAACGGAGGCTGCACTGCATAGAGAAA
>JAUXGY010000098.1 GCA_030621805.1 Kiritimatiellales bacterium
CTCCACTTTGCTTCGTGAGCTTTCTCGACCGAAGCAGTGCCGAAACCCTCTATCTCTTTTCCATGATTTCAGTACTGCTCGGCATCACCATCGACGGCATCAACCATCTCCTCCAACCCAAAGAGCAACCTGCACCAAAAACCGGATCAAAGGACGCCGACAAAACAGAGTCCAAATCCGATGTTATTGTCTGGGAAAAGGCAGAATAGTTTCAACCACCCGCGCGCTTGACGGTATGCCCCATGGCTTGCAGTTCAACAACGAGTAGGTCGCGGTGGTCGCCTTGGATTTCGATGACACCTCCTTTGACCGTCCCGCCGGTTCCGCACTTTTGCTTAAGCTGTTTTGCGAGGTCGCGCAGACCTTCAGGATGCAAAGGGACCCCGGAGACGATGGTCATGCCCTTCCCCTTACGCCCTTTCGTTTCGCGGCCGACGCGCACGATACCATCGCCCTTAGGTACGACGGAATTCTTCTTCTCCGGGCGTGCCCGTCCTTGATCGGTTGAATAGACAATATCTAGGTCGCCAAATGATTTCACCGATCTTCCACCAGCTTCGTTCCATTGTCCTCGAAGGCAATTAACCGCTTCTTGTAGAGTGCGCCGATGGCCTGCTTATAGGTTTTCTTGCTAACGCCAAAAAGAGCGTTGATCTCTTCAGGAGGGCTCTTCCCCGTGATTGGCATAAACCCGCCCCGTTCTTTTAGATAGTTCAAAATAATATCCGTCAGTTTGGTCACCTTTTCGTATCCCGGCTTTTGCAGGCAAAGGTCAACCTTGCCATCGTCGCGTACCTGCTTGACAAACCCGTCGATCCGCTGGCCACGCTCCAGAGGCTGAAAAACCTCATTATGAAAAACCAAGCCCCAGTGCAACCCGTTAATAATGACCTTATAGCCTAGGTCGGTACTGGCACAAACGAGCAGGTCCACTTTTTCAGCGGGTTCAAAGTTTGATTCGGTTTTATCGAGAAACTTATCCAGCTTGGCCGTAGCGGCCAAGCGACCGCTGACGCGGTCGAGATAGATGCGCACGACTTGAAACTGCCCCTCACGCATCTTTACTTTTTGCTCGCGGAACGGAACCAGCAGATCCTTTGGAAGCCCCCAGTCGAGAAAAGCACCGACCGCCGTGACGGAGACGACGCGGAGGCAGGCAAACTCATCCACCATCGCGAACGGCTTAAGCGTAGTCGCCGTAAGCCGATCCTCCGAATCGAGCATGAGAAAAACCTCGATGCGATCGCCCGGCTTTAGGTCGTCAGCGGCATAGCGCTTTGGAAGCAGGATATCGCCCAACTCTCCGCCATCGAGAAACAGGCCAAAGTCACTCCTTCGCAGCACCTGTAGCGTATTCATTTTTCCCAGACCGGCCATTAGCGTCGGCCTCCTCGATTTCGGCGGCTATGAAACCGGTCCGGACGCTTGCCGTCGCGGTGCCGCTTTGCGCGACCATCCGCACCCACCTGTACATTGCGGTTCGGCTGCCGCACCTTGGGCCCTGGCTTGGCATCGGCACCGGTTGCATTCATTGATTTCTCGCAATGAAGCGCATGCTTAAGATCCACCGGTATCGTCGTGCGAATCAGCCGTTCGATGGCGCGCAAATAGTCGCGTTCCTGAGCACAGCAAAGCGAGATGGCATCGCCATCCGCACCCGCCCGGGCCGTCCGGCCAATCCGATGAACATAAGTCTCCGGTTCCACCGGCATGTCATAATTGATCACATGCGAAATTCCATCCACATCAATACCGCGTGCCGCAATATCCGTTGCCACGAGCGCACGTACCCGTCCCGCCTTGAAATCTGCCAGCGCATTCGTCCGCGCGGTTTGGCTCTTATTTCCATGAATCGCCGCCGCCGTTATGCCGGCGCCTTCCAGCTTGCGCACCACCTTGTTGGCCACATGCTTCATCTGGGTAAAGACAATCACTCGATCCATCTTCTTGTTGCTCAGCAAGCCGACAATCGCCTCGTCCTTATGTTTTTTATCCACAAACATGATCTTCTGGACAATGCGCTCGACCGCCGGATTTTCAGGCTCGATGGTCACATACGCAGGATCGTGCACCAACGTGCGCGCCAGCTCGACCACCTTCCCTTCCATCGTTGCGGAATAAAAGAGCGACTGCCGCTTTTTCGGCAACTTTGCGATGACCTTCTTGATATCGTGGATAAAGCCCATATCGAGCATGCGGTCGGCCTCGTCGAGCACGAAAATTTCTACTTCGGAAAGGTTGATGTGGCCCTGATTGATCAAATCGATCAAGCGGCCCGGCGTGGCGACAAGCACATGTACTCCACGGCGAATCGCCTTCACCTGCGGGTTCTGCCCCACTCCGCCGAAGATGACGGTGTGGGTTGTTTTGGTGTGCTTGCCATACTTTGCGACGCTGTCGCCAATCTGTGCCGCCAGCTCGCGCGTCGGCGCAATGATCAGCACACGTGGCTTTCCGGAGACCGGGCGTTTTTTGCCGAGGCTCAAGAACTGGAGGATCGGCAAGGTAAAGGCCGCCGTTTTGCCCGTGCCCGTCTGTGCGCAGCCAATCATGTCGCGGCCTTTGAGCAACGATGGAATTGACTGCTCTTGAATAGGCGATGGGGTGGTATAGCCCGCCTCCGATACTGCGCGCCCAATTTCGGGCAACAGCAAACCAAAGACACCTGTGGAGTCGTTTTCTTTCTTCATTTTATTTTCCTATCCGGCGAATTAACTTTTTTCTGCTCGCCGCCGGAGGAGTGAAGAAAAAGAGGGGCGCTACAGAAAGCAACAGCCCAAGAGTTGATTGAGCGGGCACTTCTATAGACAACCCCCGTCCCTGTCAAGCTGATCCGTCGGGGCAAACATCTCTACAATCATGAATTGAGAAATTAGTATGACCGCGTACAATCCATCCAATTCAACAAGGATTCCAACATGGTGAAGATTTTTACGAAGACAGGCGACAAAGGCGAGACAGGACGGTTTGACGGAATACGAGTGCCGAAAAATGATCCCCTCATTGAAGTCAACGGCAGCATCGATGAATGCAACTCAACCCTTGGAGTGGTACGCAGTTTTAATCAGGACGAGACTTTAGACCGCATTCTCAAGGATATCCAAAGCCTGCTCATTGTGTGTGGTTCAGAAGTGACTAACGTTAAGAATGATGATCGACTCCCCTTTATTACCGATGCAGATATTACAGCCTTGGAAGAGATAATCGATACGCTGGAGGCGGGAATCCCGCCGCTGAAAAATTTTATCCTCCCGGCAGGAGGTCAGGTTTCCGCCCTTCTGCATTTGGCGCGCACCGCATCGCGCAAGGTTGAGCGGCGACTGGTGACCTTGCAGGAAACGATGGCGATTAATAAAACCTTGCTGGCCTATTTCAACCGCCTATCCGACACGTTCTTCGTCCTTGCCCGCCACGCCGCGCATCAGGGTGGTGGAACGGATGAGGTTTGGCAGAATCCGCGCCAAAACTAGAGTAACCCGCGCTCGTTTAGGATCTTGATGGCTGTAACCGAGAACGCGTTATTGGCGACATGAAGTATGATCGGCATCAGGGTTGATCCTGTTTTCGCACGCGCCACGCCCAGCATGATTCCAAACACAGATAGGTATAGCAACGGGAACCAGCCATATTGGAACCCATGAATAGCCACCCAGAAAAAGGTCGTCACGATCACCGCACCCATTGGACCGATGCGGGAGGCGGCTATTCCCTTAAACATGAATCCACGAAAGAATAACTCCTCAATAAGGGGTGCGCCGACAACCATGGTAAAGAAGAGCAACCCTGCATGGGTGGTTGAGACCAGCACGACCATGATCTCGGGGGGTTGCATTTGATGGAACAAAACGCCAATACCCTCCATCAGCACCAGAGCGGCAATAGTCAACACCGCCCACACGGCCATGGGTTTCAACCCCGACTTTCTAAGCTGCAGATAGTCCGCGAGCGTATTACCCTTTCTGATTTTGATAAACAAGGCCATGAAGCCCAGCACGAAGGGATATGAGAACAGAGTGCATCCCATGAGAAAGTTACCATTCCCCGCCATTTGGTGGGCATCGATGCTTCCTTCCCGCAAATAGATCATTACCACCCACCCGATGGAAAAGACGACCTGACTTACTACGGCCAGCATGCCCACCGCCAAAGACAAGCCTATCGTCGACCAAAAACCCCACGGTCTAAAAGCCACTTGCTCCGTGCCTATTCCCTCTACTGTTACCGATTTATGCATATAAGTCTCACCTCGCGCGGGTTGGTGTTGGAGCGATGCCTGATTCGGTTACATTGAAAGGCTTGCCCGCCAGCCAAACCGTTGCGCCTTTCCGGCGATTCCACGGATGGTCGTTGAGGTTGCGGTGGTCGGCTTCCCACACCATGATCTGATAGGTCGCTACAGGTTCGGGGAGGGTGAATTCAACGGCGGTTGCCCCATTGGCGCCCCCTGAAAGAATGCGTGCTTCGAGACCGGTCGAGGTGCGATAGATTCCTCCGCCGTCGAGCATCGACCAGGCAAATCTTTTAAACCCATATTCCTGTATGCGTTGCTTCCCTCCTTGCAAGACCAGAGCATGGGTTCCCTTTCGGTGCAACTGAACGCCCGCGCCCATCAGGGGCGGTGGATCGCCAGACGTCCAGAGGGTTCCGTTTTGTCCGGGCATCATAGTTAAAACATCCACCGAGAGTTCGGGGTCATTGAGAACAACCCGCAGGATTTCCTGCGTGAATTGCGCGCGGACAAACATTCCGGGTTGGTTGACGATCAAGAGATGCCCGCCTTTCTTAATTTTCTCGCGCACGGATTCAATCTGTTGTGTCATCTCGCGAATAGAACCGGGCTGGTCGGTAATCTCGATATGCTTGCCATAAAGCTTAACCGCATGAAAGGCGACGTAGGCTCCGAACAGCACCACGAGCAGGGGTTGCCACTTTTTTGGGCGGGTTGAAACCAGCAAGCCGAACAGGGCCACGAAGGCGACGGATGGCAGGTAGAGGTAGCGTTCGCTCAGATAGACAAAACTGGTGGGCAGCCAAGTTGCGACCCCGAGCAGGAGCAGCACCCAAAAACGCCCGTCACGACGGAGAACAAAACCAAAGCCAAGCAACAAAAGAATGGCAAGCGCGGGAGCTAAGCCACTGTTCATAGTGGAAATAGTTTCTGCATCGGCAAACGGCACCGTCCATTCCGCAAATAGCAGATTGCCAGAATAGCTGCGTAGCTGGAGCCAAAGATGTTCGCCGAAACCAGGGTGCAGGGGGGAAATGAGGTAGGGATAAACGAAGTCGCTCCCCTCGCCCTCCAAGGCTAATTGCTTGATGCCGAACACCGCCGCGGCCGCCAGACCATATGCGGCATAGAGCTTCCATTCGATGCAGCGGCGGGAAATAAAATAGTCGTAGGCCATCAATACCACCGGCGCGGCAACAACCAATTCCTTGGTGATGAACCCAAAGGTAAAACAGAGTACTGCCCACCATCGTAACGAAGGCCTGACGTCTCCCGCCACGTGAAGGGCGATGGTTCCGAGAAATCCCAGTGCGGCAAGCGAATCGGTGCGCCCGGCAATATACCAGATGCACTCCCCATGCGTCCACAGCGCGGCAAAAAGCGCAGCCGCCAGGATGGTCGGGAGGCCGGGCCCCAGCCAGCGGTACAGAAGAAATCCAACCAACATCGCGCATCCAAGATGAATCAGAACATTGGTTAAAGTCAGGCCGAAGGGATATTGATCTCCCCATATTTGCCAATCGAGCGCGTAGGACAACACCACCGTCGGACGGAAAAACCGAACACGGCCAGCCTCCTCCATGAACCAAAGATGATCCCACCGGTTTTCGACGATTGCCGCCTCGGCAACTCCCATGTTACCTGCCGCTACTTGCTGTATGTTTTGAAGATAGCGATAGTCGTCTGCCTCCAGGCGCGGGGCCTTTAGCGCCGGCCACGAAACCGCCAGCACAATCAGAAGACACAGTAGATGGCTGAAGAGCAAGCTGGTTCGCGGGGAAGTCAAACTAGATTATTCCCCTTGGAGTGGCGGTTCATCCGGCACTTCATATTGCTTTCTCAACCGGTCGAGTTCCTTTTCTAGCTTCTTGATGAGGCCCGTGTTTTCCGGGTTGCTGTAAATATTTTTCATTTCCGAGGAGTCTTTTTCCAGATCGAAGAGCTCCCACTCCTCGCCATCGGGGACATCCGGCCCATAGAAGCGGATCAGTTTATAGCGACCGGCAAAGACGCCTTCATGACGGTATGCACGGTGCTCGCCGGGGTGCTCATAGTAGTGGTAGTAGAGTGAGGTTCGCCAGCCTTCCGGCTTCTTCCCCTCTAGCAACGGCACTAGGCTCTTGCCCTGCATGTCGGATGGGATCGGTGCGCCAGCGAGATCAAGGAATGTTTCGGCAAAGTCGATGTTCTGCACAAGGTCGTTATTCACGGAGCCGGGCTTAATCTTCCCCGGCCAACGGGCAATGAGCGGCGTGCGGAACGATTCCTCATACATGAAACGTTTATCGAACCAACCGTGCTCTCCCATATAGAAGCCCTGATCGGAGGAATACATCACGATGGTATTTTTTGCCAGCCCCTGATCTTCCAAGG
>JAUXGY010000193.1 GCA_030621805.1 Kiritimatiellales bacterium
TGTTGATTGATCTATTTAGGTTGGTTTTAGCACCTTACTTTTCAAATTCGATCACATTTGCGCAGGATTTTTACAGAATAATTAGGGACAGAATAATTGCCGATCTACCGTCCTCAAGAATCACCCTGTCCATAATCATTCTGTATATTCTTTTCGTTTTTGTTCCGGTTCTTCCGGGTTGGGTTTAGAGCATCTCACAAATAAAATGCCGTATGTTCTCAATTTGGAGGGGAGGGCTCTGATCCATCCTACGAAAGCTGAGGCACCATTCCAAAATGGGCCATCCATATTTTCCGCTTCCCTTAAACTCGCGAAAGGTAATCTGCATAGGCCAAGGCAATCCCTTCTTTAAGGGCAACCTTCGGGGACCATCCCAGATTCCATAGACGGGAGGAGTCCATCAACTTGCGAGGGGTGCCGTCGGGTTTGGAGGTATCCCATTCGATTTCACCTTCGAACCCGATCACGGCCTTGACCGTTTCAGCTAGCTCCTTGATGCTGACTTCTCTGCCGGAGCCGACATTGATGTGCGACTGAACCGTGCCGGATTCATCCTCGAAGGCCATGGCTTCATAGGTTGCGTTTTCGAGCAGGAAGACACAGGCTTCGGCGAGATCGTCGCTATAGAGGAATTCACGAAACGGAGAGCCGCTGCCCCAGCAGGTGAGGCGGACGCTGCGCGCAGAGGTCGGAGGACAGAAATCGGAGGACAGATGGACGCCACTCTTTCCGAGCCATTCCAGAAGTTCTTTTTCTGATATCTGATTGCCGACTTCTGTCCTCTGTTCTCGCGCGTGCATGCGGCGGAGCTCGGCGAAATCGCCGCGTTCAAGCGTATGCGCAAGATGCATGCGGCGGATGAAGGCGGGGAGAACGTGTGAGTTTTCGGGGTGATAGTTGTCGCCGGGGCCATACATGTTTGTGGGCATGGCGGAGATAAAGTTGGTGCCGTACTGTCGGTTGTAGGCATCGCAGAGCCGGATGCCGGCAATCTTGGCGATGGCATAGGGTTCGTTGGTTGATTCCAGCGGGCCGGTAAGCAGATGTTCCTCCTTCATCGGTTGAGGCGCGAGCTTGGGATAGATGCAGCTGGAACCGAGGAACAGCAGTTTTTTGACTCCATGCTTATAAGCCGCGTGGATCACGTTGGCCTCGATCATCAGATTTTCATAAATGAATTGTGCACGATAGGTGCTGTTGGCCACAATGCCTCCGACCTTGGCGGCAACGAGCACGACGTAGTCCGGCTTCTCGGCGGCAAAGAAATCATCGACCGCCTGCTGGTTGATCAAATCCAATTCGCCACTCGACTTGCCGATCAGGTTGGCGTATCCGTGCCGCTCCAGCGCGCGCCAGATGCCACTGCCCACGAGACCGCGGTGGCCGGCGATGTAGATTTTTGAATTACGTTCCATTCGTCACTCCATTCAAGCGTTGAAACGGCGCCAAGCGCCTCGTTGAAATCGTTTAAATACTTCGTTCGTTAAATTCGGACAAGAGATGGGATTAACATCATCAAGGCGATCTTCATCCCTGTTTTCCAACCGCTGTTTTTCTGCAAGTGCTTGATTAAACCCCAGCAGAGTTGCGACTCCCTCACGCACAGGTCATACGCCTCTTTGAATTGCTCCGCTGTGATATATTTCTGATCCAAAGCGAGATAGAGCATACTGCGCACTTCACCAGCCGACGCGCGAGCAATGAAAAGAAACTTGGCAAAATCCTTATTGCTTCCCCGCTCAAAACCCTCGGCAACGTTATTCATCACAGAAACCGCCGCTCGCTGGATCTGATCACGAAATCCATAATCCTTGGTAAACGCACCCTCTCGACCGAAGGAATAGATCAAGTTCGCCAACTCACGGGAAACTTTCCACGCATCAAGTTCTTCAAAACGCTTCGCCACCATCTAACAACCCCATCGGTTTTAACGATTTCAACACCTTCAACACCTTCAACACCTTTAACGATTTTAACGGGTTTAACGGGTTTAACGCCTTCAACGCTTTCAACGCTTTCAACAATCAACAACTAAAACCCGATTTCATAGACAGGATCATCCAATAGTCTCAGATCGCCAGCGGTCATGATTTCGACGAGTTCCTCGAACTTGACTTGCGGCTCCCAGCCGAGCTGGCGCTTGGCCTTGGCGGGGTCGCCGAGGAGCTGTTCGACTTCGCACGGACGGTAGTAGCGTTTGTCCATTCGCACCACGATATCGCCGGTGGCCTTGCTTTTCCCGATTTCATCGACTCCTTCGCCTTCCCATACGATCTCGATGTCGACATGACCGAAGGATTTTTCAATAAATTCGCGGACGGTATGCATTTCTCCGGTGGCCACGACATAATCATCGGGCGTCTCCTGCTGTAGCATCATCCACATCATTTCAACAAAATCGGGCGCGTAGCCCCAGTCGCGATAGGCATCGATGTTCCCCATGTAGAGGCACTCCTGCAACTTCCGTGAAATGCGGGCCACGGCCATGGTGACCTTACGGGTGACGAAGGTTTCGCCGCGGCGCGGAGATTCGTGGTTAAAGAGGATGCCGTTGCTGGCATGCAGATTGTAGGATTCACGGTAGTTTTTAACGATCCAGTAGCCATACAGCTTGGCCACGCCGTAGGGCGAGCGCGGATAGAATGGGGTGGTCTCGGTCTGCGGCACTTCCATCACCTTTCCATACAACTCGGAGGTGGATGCTTGGTAAAACCGCGCATTCACTCCGGTTTCGCGGATAGCGTCGAGCAGGCGAAGCACGCCAATGGCGTCGGCTTCGGCCGTATATTCCGGCACCTCAAAGGAGACCTGCACATGCGACTGCGCGCCTAGGTTGTAGATTTCCGAGGGGTTGATTTTTTCGACCAAGCGGTTGAGGTTGCTCGAATCCGTCAGGTCGCCAAAGTGGAGGATCATCTGCGGATCGCCTTCCAGCTGATCTTGGTAGAGATGGTCAATCCGATGGGTGTTGAAGGAGCTCGCCCGGCGAATAATGCCGTGGACCTCGTACCCTTTTTGTATCAAGAGTTCGGTTAGGTAGGACCCATCCTGCCCCGTAATCCCGGTAATCAATGCTTTTTTCATAATTCGGCGTTGCCTCATTGGTATTAAGTTTTAAGGATTAGGTTTTAAGGGAACAGCAGGGTTAAGCGTTACGTTTTAAGGCCTGACGTTGCGAGCGATTTAATCAGCCCGTGCAACATGCGTGAGATTGATTCAGCATGCTTCTTCAATTCAACAAACGCAGGGTCTTCAATGTAACCCACCCGTTGTGCGATCAGCACCTGAATCCGAACTTCGGCGCAAGATCCTTTAGCTATGATGCAAAAAATGGAGGGTCTCTTTTATGGATTCCTAAGACCCAACCCGGCAAAGCCGGAACAAAAGAAAATATACAGAATAATTATGGACAGAATAATTGCCGAGATACCGTCCTGAAGAATCATTCTGTCCATAATTATTCTGTAAAAAATGCGTTGCAAACATGATCGGATTTTGAAAATAAGGTACTAAAACTTAACTCGTAACACTGCGGAGCACGCTGCCGCCCTTGGTCGCTCGGCTCTACCGGCTGAGACCTTCCGTATTTCGCTAAAATGTCTAGAACATCCAACCATTGGATCTTCAGTGTTGCAGAACTACTTTTCCGTCGCCATGGGATGCTTCGTCCGATGCTCCAAAGCACCGGACGGAAACTCGGCCTCGACCAAGGTACCCATGAGCTCCATCAAGACCGCCACGCGCTCCTGCGCAGGCATCAGCTTGATCACTTTCACTTTCAGACCCCGCATCGAGCCTTCCAAAATGGTGGTTTCCTCTCCGACTTCCAGCGGCGCAATGGCATCGGCCACACTCTCGGCATCGAGATCCACCTGGAGCGCTTTAATCACGGCATCCGGAATGGGAATAAATTTCCCGTCGAAGGTCGGGATATTGAGCACGCCGGGGGCGTAGGCCACCACGCGCTTCATCTCGAAGAGGTCAAAACGGGCGAAAAGATAGCCGGGGAACATCGCCTCCTGAAACCAGACCGGGCCGCGCACCGTCTTGCGCTGGAAGCGGATCTGCGGGCAAAAGATCTCCAGACCATGGAGCGACGCCAGGGCTCCGGAAGCCATCCGCTCCTTCTTGGGCTTCGATCGCACGCAGTACCAGTGCTCTCCCTTTTCAAATTGAGACGTGTTTTCCATGCGCCTTATCCACCAATCAGTTTCAGGATGAGGGGCAAGGTCTTGCCCGCCCGTTTCTGCCAATTTTCCAGCAGATCGATTTTTTCTTCGAGCGCTTCCCGCTCCTGCTCGTCTTGCCCGGCCAGCAGCTCGCGAATGCGTTCGATCCGCTCCTTGCCACTGTCAACGTGGGGACGAATTTGCTCGCCCGCAAAACCGGAAGCAATCTTACGCAGCGAGGTTTCCGCCACATAATAGTCCTTGCGGTCACCTGGAATATAGATCGTACGGATGGCTCCGAACGAGCGCAGGATCTTCAACCCCTGGCTGGTCGAGCCCTTGCTAATGTTTAGTCGTATACGGCAATCGTCGAGGCAAAGCGGGTCGGGAGAGATAAAAAGAAGGCCGTAGATCTCCCCCACCGAACGCGGAAGATTTAACAGGTCGGCCATCCGAATAAACAGCTCGATCACTTCGCGCTCCAGATCGCCAAGCCTCTCGCGGGGTT
>JAUXGY010000381.1 GCA_030621805.1 Kiritimatiellales bacterium
TTGCCGAAGGCGATATCGTATCGATCGCGCAGCGCCACCAAGCTCGCCATGGCGTAGGGCGAGGAGCAGTCCATGCGGACTTTGCCATCGTGGTCGACCGTCATGAAGCCAAAGGTCGGATCGACGGCGTCGTTACGGATGGTGAGGGCGATGCCGTATTTCTCGGCGATGGGCTTCCAATAGCGAATGCCCGCACCGCCCATGGCATCGGCGCAAATTTTGAGGCCGGAGTTGGAGATGGCCTCCATGTCGATCACGTTGCAGAGGTCGTCGACGTAGGGGGTGATAAAGTCGTAAGCCACGGTGGTGTCGGCGGCGAGTGCGTCGGCGTAGTAGAGGCTCTCGACCTCGTCATTGTCATCGGCCAGCAGCGCGTTGGCGCGGTCGGCGATCCATCCGGTGACGTCTGTGTCGGCCGGTCCGCCATTGGGCGGGTTATATTTAAAACCACCGGCATCGGGAGGGTTGTGCGAAGGGGTAATAACGACGCCGTCGGCCCATCCGTCGGTGCGGCCTTTGTTGTATTGCAGGATCGCGTGGGAGATGACGGGGGTGGGGGTGTAGCCACCGTCCTGGTCGATCATCGTGGTGATGCCGTTGGCGGAGAAGACCTGTAGGGCGGTTTTTTCGGCGGGGGTGGAGAGCGCGTGGGTATCCTTGCCGACGAAGAGCGGGCCGGTGATGCCTTCTTTTTCACGGTATTCGCAGATGGCTTGGGCGATGGCCATGATGTGGTCCTCGGTAAAGCTGGTGTTTAGCGAGCTTCCACGATGGCCGGAGGTGCCGAAGGTAACTTTTTGGTCGGGATTCGTCACGTCCGGCTGGGTCTCATAGTAGAGGCTAACGAGCTCGGCGATATCGGGCAGCTGTTCGGTTGCAACGGGTTTTCCCGCGTTGGGATGGATGGCCATGGTTTATCTCCTGTAAAACATCGGAACATAGAATAAACGCCCCCCGCTTCTCAATATTATAACGTGGCAAGTAAAGCGTGAGGTGCGATCAGGCTAAATCACGTATCACGCTTCACTCGTCAAGTGGACTATAAATTTCGACCAAAATAGTAGTGGTTGGTTTTTCGCGGCGTGTTAGCCTTTCGCAAGCTCTTAAATCAGGAGGAAATGGGAATGGGTGAACAAATTAAATTCGAGCCGCCGAAGGTGCGGTTAAACCTGCCGATGCTGTCGTTTATTCCAGTATTGGTTGTGGGCGCGTTAATAGCGTTGTTTGTCTTGGTCTGGTTTTTCTGCCGGATCGAACCGAGTGCCGGGCAGATTGCGGTATTGATCCGCAAGACGGGAGAAAACCTGCCGGCGGGTCAGGTGATTGCTTTGGAGAAAGGACAAAAGGGTATCCAGCTCGATGTGCTTCCCGAAGGCCGCTATTTCAAAAACCCGTACACGTGGAGCTGGAAAATCCAACGTATTCTTGATGTGCCTGCCGGGAAGCTCGGTGTGATGACCCGCCTCTATGGCGAGGAACTGCCGCCTGGAAAGATTATTGCCGCAGATACCCAGCGTGGCATCGTGCAGGAAATCCTGCGCCCCGGTAAATACCGCATTAACCCCTACGCCTACCATGTGGCACTGTTCAATGCGATCGACATCCGTCCTGGTCATGTGGGCGTCGTCACGGCACTGACGGGTCAGGATGTGCTTAACAATGAACTCGCCGCCGAAAAGCGCAATACGTTTATGGTTGGAGAAGGGCTGAAAGGCGTCAGCGGAATGTTGCTCGATCCCGGCACGCACTATCTCAATCCATACATCTACAACTCGGTTGTGGTCAACCTCCAGAGCCAGCGCTTCGAGATGTCCGGCAAGGATGTGATTAACTTTCTGACGCTCGACGGCTTCACTGTAACAGTGGAAGGCACCATTGAGTTTGGTATTCAGCGTACCGAGGCCGCGTTTTTGACGCACCGCGTCGGCGATATGGATGATATTGTCAAGAAGATCATCCTGCCTCGCGCCCGAGGGTTCAGTCGCATCGAAGGTAGCAAGCATCCGGCGGTCAACTTTATCGTCGGCGAAACGCGTCAGAAATTCCAGAACGAGCTCGAAAGCCACCTGCGCAGTAAGGCGACGGGGTGGGGCGTTGATATCAAGTCGGTCCTCATTCGCAAGATTATCGTACCCGACGAAATTGCCAGCATCACTCGCGACCGCGAGCTTGCCGTGCAGGATGCCGCCAAATACGAACAGCAGATTGTGCAGGCCAAATCCAAGGCCGAGCTCACCAAGCAGGAAATGCTCGCCATTCAGAACCGCGAAAAGGTTGAGGCCGACACCAAGCGTATTCGCGCTGTGATCGATGCCGAGCAGGATCAAAGTGTTCGGCTGATTGCTGCGCAGAAGGAACTCGATGTGGCAAAGGTGGAATACGAAGCCGCACTCTTCCAGGCCGAGGCCATCCTCTTAACGGCCGACGGTGAAAAGGATGCCATCAAGGCGCAGAACGAAGCCGAGGCCGCCGTGCTTAAAAACCGCGTCACGGCTCTTGGCGGCGGCG
>JAUXGY010000422.1 GCA_030621805.1 Kiritimatiellales bacterium
AACCCCGTTGAGCGGAAGAGTCGCGCCAGCGAGCCGGGGCTGACATAGGTGCAATGTTCGTAGAAAATGTCCCAAAAGGCCTGAACTTCGAGAATGCGCACCACGCAAGGAATCTCAAAAAATAGGACTAGCTTCCGACCCCCGATCGATTTCCGAATAGTTTCCATGAATCCATAGGTGTCGTGAACATGCTCCAGCGTGTGGCGACAGGTGATGCAGTCGGCTTCTATTTCCCCATGCTCCCGCGCATAGAATTCCTTGATGAAACGGACATTTGGATTCCCCTCTCCGCGACCCGGAACCCAGGCGGGATCGATACCCACTCCCTGGTTTCCGCCGAGCGAACAGATCAGGTTCAGGAAGTCGCCCTTTCCGGAGCCGATCTCCAGAATACGCTTATTCCGAATGCCGTAGCGGTCGATAAAGCGTTCCGACACGCCCGAGAGAAACTTCACGAAGGTGGGCGAAAAACCCTGCTGATCCTCATAGCCCTGCGTGTAGTAGTCGATGGAGGTATCGAACTCACTATTGAAGATGAATCCGCACGAATTGCAGAAGGCCAGCACAATATCCTTACGCGGAATAGCCAAGGCCTCCTCGCTATTCTTGATTGTGACCAGACTCTGCGTCGGCGCGTTGGGAATCGTGAAGAAATCCTCCAGATCCGTCTGCCGGCAATTGGGGCATGCAGTATGTTTCATAGTTCCCTCTCCTCACGCTAGATCCATTCCAGATTGCGGCTCAAACGCCCCTGCTCCATGTGGCGCACCAAAATCTTGAGCCGGACAAACTGCGACTGGCGAAACTCCGGATCGTTGAACTCCATCTCCTGCAGGTTGTCGCGAATCTCGCTAATGGTGCTCTCGAGATTCCAGATCGGCTGGTGGCTAGGAGCCAGCTTTTTGTAGAGGTCGAAGTTGACGCGATAGGAGCGCTTGTCCGGTGGCGCATCCGGATTGGTGCTCACGGAAGCACCCGGAATTTGCTTCGCAACCGCCTCGGCCAGTGGCTTGATCTGGTTGTTCCACTCGGTGCAACCGGTATTGACGGCAAGGAATTCACCGCCGTTGGCGGGATCGCGGATCACGCCCCACTCGAACGCGCGGGCCATGTCCTTGGTATTGATCATCGGGCGCCAAGGCGTACCGTCGCTCAGGATGCCGATCTCCTTGTTGACCAGCGCACCGGCAACAAAGTCGTTCAACACAAGATCAAGGCGCATCCGGCTGGTGAAGCCACAGGCGGTGGCAAAGCGCAGGCAGGTGACGGTAAAGCCGTCGCCGGCCAGCGGTTCAAGATCCTTTTCTGCGGCCACCTTGGAACGGGCATAGGCCGTGAGCGGATTCAACCCGTCATTTTCCTTCTTGGGAAACTCGCTGGCCTCACCATACATGCTACAGCTCGAGGCATAGACAAACTTTTTAACGCCGTTGCGCTTGCACATTTCTGCCAACCGAACTGCGGCGCGATAGTTCACCTCCATCGTGACTTCCTCAAACTCGTTGCCCATCGGATCGTTCGAAATGGCGGCGAGGTCTACCACGGCATCAACGCCGTCGAGCAACTCTTCCGGGAATTTGCGGATGTCGCCGAATATCTGGCGGTTAAGTCGCGTTTCCGGCAGATAGCTCGCGTTGCTCAAGCTATGTGCAAAATAACCGATATCGAATCCGACCAGCTCCGCATCGGGGAAGCTGGATCGGAACTGCTCGGCCACGCTTGGGCCGATGTATCCTAGGTTGCCTACAATAATAATCTTCATAACGAACTCTCCTTGTTGAAAAACGGTGGTCGCCTTCGAGCCAGCACCAGCCAAAGCAACAGACAACCTAGTAAAGTGCCGAACACATTGTATACCAAGTCCAACAGGCACGGCACCCGGCTAGCAATCCACTGTTGCGCAAACTCAATCAATCCACTGATGGCCAAACCGATTACTGCAAGCAGGATGTACTTCCACGACTTATGACCTCTTTGTAGCACCGGAAATGCAAGGAGAACAAGTGCGGCCAATGGAATAAATCCCGCAGTATTCACAAAGCAATCACGCAGGATGAAAACAGAGTCAGAAAAAATAAAAAGATTCCGATGTTTCAGCGGGCGCATGCCCTCTGCTTGAGATCCTTTAAAAAGATAGACTGCTCCAGACACATCCCCGCCCCGGCTCAGTTGCGCCACTTCTTTTGCATCTAAAGCCCGATCA
>JAUXGY010000415.1 GCA_030621805.1 Kiritimatiellales bacterium
AGCGGGTGCTGTAGGCCGAGTAAGCATAGATTTCATCGAACAGGTTGTGTACCGTAAAATAAAGATTAAGTGAATCCAGCAACGCATAGTTGGCACGAAGGCCCACCAATCCATAGGCATCCATTTCGGACAGGACATTATCCTCGTCGTTACCTTGGAACTGCTCCGAGACAAAGGTGTAGGAGGCCGTTAGCCGTAATGTTGAAATGGGTTCGACCCATGCTGCCGTCACGCCATAGGCCCACGGCACCAGTGGAACATGATTGCCATCGTTCGCACCGCCATCAAAACGTGCATCCGCAAACGTCCAGCGGGTGGAAGCACCGTACCATCCCCGGTTCCATGCCACTTCCGGTTCCACGCCAACCCGCCGGGTGGCTCCAATATTCCGATTAAGCCGGGCTATATCGTCATAGGCGATTTCGTTGTCGAGCATCAGAAAGAATCCTGTCAGCGAAACCCGCCAGATGCGATCCTCGTATTTTGTTCCCAGTTCAAAATTGTTTCCATGCTCCGGATCGAGGTTTTCGTTAAGCGGGTCGCTTAGCGGGAAGCCTTGGTAGGAAGCCGTCTCGTCGAGCGTGGGATAGCGGTAGACCCGGTCGTACCCCGCAAAAACCTCCAACGGTTCCGCGAGCTTCCGCGACACCGAAAGCTCCGCCGCCCATCCCTGTTTTTCCACTAGGCCATCGTATGATTTACTGGGATCGACCGCGCCCCCAAAGTCGTATTCAACATAGCGGTTGTCCGTCCCGGCATATTCATAGCGGACACCACCGTTGATGATCGTTTTTTCTTCAACCGTGCGCTGGGCAAAAAGGTAGGGTGCGGCGGTAATGCGGCTGATATCCGCCCATGATTTGACAATGGTTCGGGCGGGATCGCGGTAGTTTTCCTGATCCAGTTGGTCATAAAAAAGATCCAATCCCGTCATCCAGAAACTGTCCTCCGACCCAAACCGGGCGCGGGGTTCCAGCGAAAACCCCTTAATATCGTTTTGGTTGTAGATCCCCGAAATGGAATTTTCGCGGTTAATAAAACTCGCTCCGGCATTCATCCGAGCCGCACCCCAATCGCGCTCAGTTTCGTAGAGTAGCGTCGCCTGCCCGCTCCAAGCATCGGAAAACTCGTCGCCAAGATTCGTCGACTGCCGGGGATCGTCCTGCATCTGCTGATAAGAGAGCGAACCGGGAAACTCAAGATAGCTCTTCCCCCCCGAGGCACGCAGGGTGAGTGTGTCGGTATCGTTCATGTACCACCCCGCGCTGGCATTGGCGGTGGTCGCTTCCGTGGCGGAGTTCTCTCGGTAGCCGTCATACTGTGTGTGCTGAATCCCCGCCAGAAAATCAGTATCGCCCAATGTCGCCCCGTAGCTGGCCGAGCCGGAATAATAGCCGAAGCTCCCGGCCGCTCCATCAATCTGCAGCCCGGCATCCTCGCCGTGCTTGGTGGTAATCTTCACGACACCGGAGAGCGCATGGTTGCCGTAGAGCACATTTTGTCCACCCCGAATCACTTCAATTTTTTCAATATTGGAAACCGGAAGAGTTTGCCATCCGATTCCGCCCATGTCCGGCCGGTTGGCTTTGTGGCCATCAACGAGCACCAGCACGCGCAGGTGGCTGTTGTCGCCAAACCCGCGCATGGAAATCTGGCCGTCGGAGGCATTGCCCCCCTGCCCGCGCACCAGCACGTTAGCCTCCTGCTCCAGCAGCTGCGGCACCGCCGCGGCTCCCGACCGCTCAATCGTTTCGCGGTCGATCACCGTCACATCGGCGGCCACCGACACATCCATTAAATCCAGGTCGTCCAGCCGCGGTGCCGATACAATGATTGCGTTGTTGGTTCCCGCAAAAGCAGGAGCCAACAAGAACAAACACGCAAGCAACCGGAACGACATGGATCCCTCGGGGGTTAGCGCTTAAGACGTTTGCGGAAGCCAACCATTCCACCGAAACCGACAAGCATCAGCATGATGGTCCCCGGCTCCGGGATCGCCGCAACGGTCAGGTCGTCCATTGCGAAATAGGCTGGCGTGTTCATGCCAAAGGCTCCGTTATCTGTGGAGGAAAGCGAAAAGCCCAACGACTTTACATCGGCTCCCAGCGAACTCAGATCCACAAACGTCCAATCGTCGATGATCGAACCCGTTGCACCGGCGTAGTCGGCCAACCGAAAATCGACCGTGCCCAAACCCGCGCCTCCTCCATCAAATCCTTCGATAGTCAGCGTAAACACATCGTTGCTCGC
>JAUXGY010000298.1 GCA_030621805.1 Kiritimatiellales bacterium
GTGTAGATCAGTCCGTCCAGCGCGGTATGGCCCGGCGCGCGCTGCTCCATGAATTCGGTAAACAGCCCGGCTTCGTAGGCTGCTTTCCACTCGGAGGGAACCTGATTGAAGATCCGTTCACGCATGGAACGGCCGTGCCAGTAGGGAACCACTTTTTCTTCATATTCAAGGATATCTTCGTCTGTGATATCGTAGTGGGTCATCGGTCGGCTTTTGAGAATCCGAAGATCTTCCGCCGAATGACAGGTTAATTCGGGGAAGGTCGGAACGGCTTTGGGGGCAGGGCCGCGTTCGCCGACAATGAGTTCATCCTCGCCGAGGTAGAGGGTTTTCTTTTCGCAAAGGTGCTTGAACGTAAGCGCTCGAAGGACGGGCAGTGAATATCGGCCATAGTTACTTTTGTAGAATTCGGTCTCCAGAAGAGCGCGCTCCGTCGAAATAGAGGGCTTGGTTTCAAAACTCTTCTTACGCAGGCGTTGGATTCTATTGTTCATGGCTATCCTCCAAAATGGGTCGTTAGTCCGTATTCACTCAAAAGCGCTACGATCCGCTTTTTTTCTTCCGAATCGGGAGGTTCAATATCGCATCCGGGATTCTTCATGCCGAGTCGTGTATATTTACTCTTCGCGGCACCTTGATAAGGCAGAAGATCAATTTCGTCAATCCCGGACAACGCCGAGATAAAGGCGCCCGTTGCGCGAATATTGGTTTCGTCGGTATTGATGCCGGGAATCAGAGGGAAACGGATTTTCAGTGCCGTGCCCTTTTCTGCCAAGGCCACTATGTTCTGCAAGATTTGTTTATTGGGTTTTCCGGTCACGCGTTGGTGGGCGTCATTATCCATATGTTTGAGATCGAATAGAAACAGGTCGGTGTGCTCCGCAATTTCCAGCAGGATATCGGTCGGGGCGTGGCCGCAGGTGTCTACCGCCCGGTGGATATTTTCTTTGCCGCAGGCCTTGAGCAGCTCCAGCAGGAAGTCGGGTTGCTGCAGCGGCTCGCCGCCGGAAAAGGTAACGCCACCGCCTGACTGTTCAAAGAAGGGGCGGTCCTTCAGCAATTCAATCATGAGCGAGGGGACATCGGTTTCCCACCCGGTAGACTCGTGCGCGAGAGCGGGGCAGATCTGGACGCATTCCATGCCGAGGGTGCAACGGGCGGCGTCGCGGGCAATGCCGGTCGCAGAAAGCGAGAGCGCTTGTACGCTGCAGGCCTCGACGCAGGCCCCGCACCCGATGCATCGACTGGGGTCGGTAACCACTTCAACTTGTGGTTTGAGCCCCTCTGGGTTGTGGCACCAGATGCACGCGAGTGGACAGCCCTTGAAAAATACCGTGGTGCGAATATTCGGACCATCGTGAATGGCATAGCGCTTTATTGCAAAAAGGGTTCCTTTCATCGCTTTCATAAGAAATCATGCATACTTAAACGCCACATAGAGGGCAATTTCAAATCATATTTAAAGAAAAATATGAATAACATGATAACGATGTCTGGATATTTAGATGCGAAGGAGTTAGTTTTATTCAAGGAGGCTATGAATGCAGATAAACCCCCACATTATAAGTCTATGGTTGCTGGCGATTACCACAGGATGTTCCGTCGCTTCCGAACCGCAAGAGGAAACGAATATGCACTCGTATACAAACCGTTTGGCGCAGGAAAAAAGCCCGTATCTTTTGCAGCATGCTCACAACCCGGTGGATTGGTATCCGTGGGGTGAGGAGGCCTTTGAAAAGGCTAAGGCAGACGATAAACCCATCTTTCTTTCAATCGGCTATGCGACCTGCCACTGGTGCCATGTGATGGAGCACGAATCGTTTGAGAATGAGGAGATTGCTAAACTGATGAACAAGGCGTTCGTCTGCATCAAGGTCGACCGCGAGGAGCGACCCGATATTGATAGTATCTATATGACCGTCTGCCAAATGATGACCGGGTCGGGTGGCTGGCCGATGACCATCGTGATGACCCCCGAAAAGAAACCCTTTTTCGCGGCAACCTACGTTCCGCCGGACGAACGTTTTGGAAGGATCGGCATGAAGCAGTTGATCCCTCGACTTTCCGATGCATGGGAAAACCGTCGTGACGAGGTGCTGAGCTCGGCAAGCGAGATTACCGCCGTGCTTGGGAAACAGACGGCTCGGATCCCCGGTGCGGCACTGAAGCCCGATCTCTTGGAGGCAGGGCACAAGGAGTTGATGCGGCGCTATGACAAACAGCATGGGGGATTCGGTTCGCAGCCTAAATTTCCGACTCCGCACCAGTTGGTGTTCCTGTTGCAGCACGGCGACGCCGAGGGGATCGCTGCCGCTGAACATACGCTCGAGGAGATGCGCAAGGGCGGTATTTTCGATCAGGTCGGCTTTGGATTCCATCGGTATTCCACCGATCGGGAATGGCTCGTGCCGCATTTTGAAAAAATGCTTTATGATCAGGCTCTCCTCGCCATGGCCTATACCGAGGCCTACGAGCGGACCGGCAAAGACTTCTACGCCGAGGTCGCTCGGGAAATCCTGACCTATGTGCAACGCGACATGACCGCACCGGAGGGCGGGTTCTATTCCGCCGAAGACGCCGATTCAGAAGGCGAAGAAGGTTTGTTCTACGTTTGGACCGCCGCTGAAATGAAGGAATTGCTAGGTGAGGATTATGAATTTGTTTCGGAGGCATGGAACATTGCCGAGGCGGGAAATTTTCGAGACGAAGCCTCTCGGAAGGTTACGGGGAAAAATATACCCCACCTGTCGGAGCTATTGAATACGGAAGTTGCAGAACGAATTTCCGGGTCGCGTCAGATGCTGTTTAATGTTCGTGAGAAGCGTATCCATCCTCTTAAGGATACCAAGATTCTGACCGACTGGAATGGGTTGATGATTGCCGCGTTTGCCAAGGCGGGTCGTGCCTTCGACAATGACAACTTCACACAGACGGCGGTCAAGGCCAATGCGTTTATAGATGCGGAGATGCGGCAGAAAAAAAATAAACTGTGGCATCGTTATCGTGATGGACACAAAGCCATTCAGAGTCACCTAGACGATTATGTCTTCATGATTTTCGGCCTATTGGAACTCTATGAAAGCACGCTCGAAACTTGTTATTTGGAATCCGCGCTGGCCTATAATGAAGTCCTTTCGACATCATTTTCTGATGCAGAAGGGGGCGGCTATTTCATGACGGCCGACGATGCGGAACAATTGATCGTCCGCCCAAAGGAACTCTATGATGGTGCGATTCCATCGGGC
>JAUXGY010000062.1 GCA_030621805.1 Kiritimatiellales bacterium
GGTTGATCACGCGGCGGTAGAGATCGTTGAGGTCGGACGTAGCGAAACGTCCGCCTTCGAGCGGCACAAGCGGGCGCAGGTCCGGCGGAATGACCGGGAGCACTTCCATGACGATCCACTCGGGGCGGGAGTTGCTCTTGACGAACCCCTCCATCACCTTCATCTGGTTGACGAGCTTCTTGCGGGTTTGCTTGGAGCGCGTATTCATCATCGCTGCCTCCAAATTCTGGAGGGTCTCCACAAGATCGATCTTGCAAAGCAGGTCGCGAACGGCTTCCGCGCCAATTTTGGCGATAAAGCTGTCGAGTCCATAGTTGTCGAGTGCTTCGCGGTACTCCTCTTCGGAAAGCAGCTGCTTTTCCTTCAAGGGGGTATCGCCGGGATCGACGACAATGTAGTTGTCGTAGTAGAGCACGCGCTCGAGGTTGCGCATGGTCATGTCGAGAATCAAACCCATCCGGCTCGGGGTCGCCTTGAAGAACCAGATGTGCGAGACCGGCACGGCCAGTTCAATGTGCGCCAGCCGCTCGCGACGAACGCGTGAAAGGGTTACTTCCACACCGCAACGGTCGCAGATCACGCCCTTGTGCTTGATGCGCTTGTATTTTCCACACGAGCATTCCCAGTCCTTGGTCGGGCCAAAGATACGCTCGCAGAACAGGCCGCCCTTCTCGGGCTTGAAGGTCCTGTAGTTGATCGTTTCCGGGTTCTTGACCTCGCCATGGCTCCATGAGCGGATCGATTCGGGTGAAGCCAGCGTGATGCTCGCGTAGTCACTGAGATCCTCGCGCTTCATTCCAAAAATTTCTGCGGCACTGCTTGATTTACTTTCCACCGTGTTCCTCCTGCAATCTAAATGGTATTCTGAATAAACCGGAAACTAGGACATGATGATGGGTTCGCCATCTTCATTCTTCACCTGGAAGTTAAGTCCCAATCCCTGCAGTTCCTTAATCAGTACGTTGAATGACTCCGGGCAACCTGAATCCAGAACGTTTTCGCCCTTCACAATCGCCTCGTACATGCGGGTTCGGCCGGCAATGTCGTCACTCTTCACCGTCAGGATTTCCTGCAGCGCATGCGCCGCACCATAGGCTTCAAGTGCCCACACTTCCATCTCTCCGAAACGCTGCCCGCCATATTGCGCCTTACCGCCGAGCGGCTGCTGCGTAACGAGCGAGTAGGGTCCAACCGCACGGGCGTGGATTTTCTCGCTGACGAGGTGGTGGAGTTTGAGCATGTAGATCACACCCACCATGACGCGTTGCTCGAACTTTTCGCCCGTGCGCCCATCGTAGAGTACCGTCTTGCCATCGTCTTCAAACCCAGCATCAACCAGCATATCGCGGATCTGCTGTTCGGAGATTCCATCGAAAATTGGCGTTGCGGCGTGCATGCCAAGGTGTTTGCAGGCCCATCCAAGATGGGTTTCAAGCACCTGTCCCACGTTCATGCGTGAAGGCACGCCCAAGGGATTGAGCACAATATCGACCGGTGTACCGTCCGGTAAGAACGGCATGTCTTCCTCGGCAACAATCCGGGAAATTACCCCTTTGTTACCGTGGCGACCCGCCATTTTGTCCCCGACAGACAGTTTCTTCTTCTCTGCAATGTAGACCTTCACCGACTTAACGATACCGGCGTCCATCTCCTCGCCGCTTCCAGCGCGGTTGAACGAACGGTCCTTGTCGGCCTTGGCTTCCACAAACTTGGTGCGGTATTCATCGATGATGCCCATGATCTTGATGCGGATCGGGCTGGGCTCGATGTCTACATGCTCATAGTTCGCCGCTAACTTTCGTAGCAGGGTCTTGGTAATTTTGCGGTTGGCCGGGATGATAATGTCGCCCGCCTCCACATTCACCACATCCAGCGGAATCTTTTCCCCCAACAAGATGTTGGAAAGGGACTCGGTTAGATCCTCGGTCAATTGAGCCACCACGCCAGCATGGCGCTCGGCGATCTCTTCCTGCATCTTCTTGACGTCGGACGGAGCATCCTTGGTGGCTTTGAGCGTGGTATCCTTGGAGGAGACCTTCACGTCCATCACAATACCGTGCGTTCCAGAAGGTGCCTTCAGCGAGGTATCGCGAACGTCGGCCGCTTTCTCTCCAAAGATGGCACGCAGCAGGCGTTCTTCTGGAGCGAGTTCGGTTTCACTCTTCGGCGTAATCTTGCCCACCAGAATATCGCCAGGCTTGACTTCGGCTCCAATCTGAACAATGCCGTCGTGCGAAAGATTTTTCAGTGCTTCCTCGCCCACGTTGGGAATGTCGCGCGTGATTTCCTCCGGACCCAGCTTGGTATCACGGGCACCGCACTCAAACTCTTCGATGTGGATGGAAGTATAGACATCTTCACGAACCAGCCTCTGGTTGATCAGGATGGCATCCTCGAAGTTGTAGCCGCCCCAAGGCATAAACGCGACCACCACATTGCGCCCAAGCGCAAGCTCGCCCTCGTCCGTCCCGGCACCGTCGGCCAGCACATCGCCCTCGGCGATCTTCTGCCCAACCTTCACCAACGGACGCTGGTTGAGGCAGGTGCCTGCATTGGAGCGCATAAACTTGCGTAGGTCATAGGTTTGGGCATCGCTGTCCGACGTTTTCTTCGTCGGCATCGTCCCATCCTTGGAGATGATGATGCGGCTGGCGGAGGCATACGCCACCTGCCCCCCGGCGCTGGCAATAATCAACACGCGGGAGTCGCGAGCCAGACGGCCTTCGATGCCGGTTCCAACGTAGGGGCGTTCGGCTTTCATCAGCGGAACGGCTTGGCGTTGCATGTTCGAGCCCATGAGGGCGCGGTTGGCATCGTCATGCTCGAGGAATGGAATCAGACCCGCCGCAATGGAGACCACCTGCTTCGGTGAAACATCCATATACTGCACATCGTTCGGCTCAACTTCGCGGAAGTCGCCCAGAACACGAACCATAACCCGGTCGTTAACAAAACATTTCTTATCGTCGAGCTCGGCATTGGCCTGTGCAATCACAAAGCGTTCTTCCTCGTCGGCGGTCAGCCAGTCGAGATCCTTGGAAACCTTGCCCTTGGCCACTTTCAGGTAGGGCGTAACGATAAAGCCATACTCATTGACCTTCGCAAAGGTTGAGAGCGAAGAGATCAGACCAATGTTGGGTCCCTCCGGCGTCTCAATCGGGCAGATTCGACCATAGTGCGAACTATGCACGTCGCGTACTTCGAAGCCGGCGCGATCACGGTTTAGACCGCCCGGTCCAAGAGCGGAAAGGCGGCGTTTGTGCGTGAGTTCGGAAAGCGGGTTCGTCTGGTCCATGAACTGGGACAACTGGCTACGGCCAAAGAAGTCCTTGATCACGGCGGAAAGCGCCTTTGGATTAATCAACTTCTGCGAGGAGAGGTTGTCAACCGTGGTATCGAAAATCGTCATGCGCTCTTTAACGAGGCGCTGAATGCGGGATAGGCCGACCCGGCACTGTCCTTCCAGCAATTCACCGACGGTACGGATGCGGCGGCTGCCCAGATGGTCAATATCATCGAGCGTTCCCGTGCCCATGCGAACCATCAGCAGGTAGCGAACCGCTTCGACCACGTCTTCAACTTCCAGCGTCAAAGCCGTTTTTTTGATGCCTAACTTTTGTTGGATCTTGTAGCGTCCCACGCGGCTGAGGTTAAAGCGTGCTTCATCGAAGAAGAGGCGCTTAACCATCTGGCGGGCAGATGCGGTGGTGGGCGGATCGCCCGGGCGGAGTTTCTGATAGAGATCTTTCAGTGCTTCATCGACGGTGCGGGTGGTATCGGCCTGTACGCTCTTAAGGAACACGCCTTGATCCCACGAAACATCAACTACGCTGACCTTCTTATAGCCCGCCATCTTCATGCGCTGGATCATATCCACCGTCAAGTTGTCGTAGCGTCGACCGATCACTGACTCGGAGTCGGCATCGATGATGTCGTCGCTGAGTACCAGATTTTCGAGATCAGCTTCTGCGAAAGTTTTCTTGGAAAGCGAGAAGCTAGTGTATTTATAGTAGAGGCCGAGGATTTCCTCGTCGGACGCATAGCCCAGTGCACGCAGGAACGTCGATGCCAGGAATTTACGGCGGCGGCGCTTGCGATCGAGATAGATATAGATCAGATCGCTGGTATCGAATTGAGCTTCAATCCACGAACCATGGTCCGGAATGATACGGAACGAGTGCAGGATCGAGCCGTTGGCATGCTTGGTCTTTTCAAAGCAGATACCCGGCGAACGATGCAGTTGGCTGACGATCACGCGCTCCGCTCCGTTGATCACAAAGCTTCCACTGTCCGTCATCAGCGGTATTTCACCCATAAAGAGCGTGTCTTCACGCAAATCCTCGCCTTCGCGAAGCTTGAAGGTCACATACAACGGAGCCGAAAAGGTTTCCCCCTCGCGAACCGATTCTAAGTGCGCCAGCTTCGGCTTCTTGATTTCATAGCTCACGAAATCGAGGGCAATCTGCCCGTCGTAGCTCTCAATCGGGAACGCCTCGTTCAACACGGACTGCAATCCCATCTTTTTGCGACGGGAGGGAGCAACATTCTGTTGAAGAAAGTCCCTGTAGGAGTTCAGTTGGATTTCAATTAAGTCCGGCGCCTCGAGCGCATCTGTAAGCTTACCAAAGTTTTTTCTTTCAGCCATCCCGCACCTTCAGGTTTATATTGGAGAACACATTTGTTCCCCTTTGGGGTCAAAGGGGAACAATCATAGAGCCACCGAAAGGTGGCACAATCGAATGGAATTCAAGCAAACAGAAGTCTACTTGAGTTCTACAGTTGCTCCAACACCTTCGAGCTTTTCCTTGATGGATTCTGCATCTTCCTTGGAAACGCCTTCCTTCACAGCTACCGGAGCCGAGTCAACCAAGCCTTTGGCTTCTTTCAGACCCAAACCGGTCAGGGTACGAAGTTCCTTAATCACCTGGATCTTCTGTCCGCCAGCGGCAGTCAGCATCACAGAAAACTCGGTCTGTTCGGCCGCTTCGGCACCTTCTCCACCACCCGCAGGAGCGGCAACAGCAACAGCAGCTGGAGCGGCCGCAGTTACGCCTAGACGGTCTTCAAGGGCTTTCACCAGTTGAGAGAGTTCGAGAACTGAAATGGTTTCAACCCAATCAACGAATTCGGCCATTTTGCCTTCGAGTTTTACTTCTTCTTTTACTTCTACTGTTTCTTCGGACATTGTCGTTCCTCCTTAGACTACTTTCCAATTAATAAATGATTACGCTTCTTGTTCTAGTTTCGTTTTAACCGCATCCAACACGTATACGAGAGAGGCCACCTTCTGATCCAATACCCCAACGAGCTGGCTACATGGAGCCTGAAGGGTACCCAGCAACTGGGCGCGAAGCACATCCTTGGAAGGTAGTTTAGCCAATTCAATGACCTCCTCCCCCGTGATGGCCTTGCCTTCAAGGAATCCTCCCCGGACAACCGGTTTCTTATTTGCCTCACTAAATTTCTTGATCACCTTCGCGACTTCAACCACATCGCCGGCACCGTAGATTAGGGCCGTCTGGCCCTTGAGCATCTCGGTAGCCTGATCGTCAAGCGCACGCTTAAGCATGCGGTTGTTGACCACATTAAACGTGGCGTCGTTGTCGCGCAGGTTTTTCTTGAGTTCGGTGGTCTGCGGCATATCCATGCCGGTATAGTCCGCCAAGATCATGTATAGCGCACCCGCGATACGCTCATCGAGCTCCGCTGCGATGGCCTTCTTTTCTGGTCTAATGCCTTTACTCTCAGGTTTCATGGTGTTCCACCCTTCCTATTCAGAGATTTCCTTGAGGGAAACCCGCAATCCGGGCCCCATGGTTGATGAAATGGTGCAGCGTTTGATATAGGTTCCTTTCGCAGAGGCCGGGCGGGCACCATGAATGGCATCAACCAGAGCCTTGGCGTTTTCAGCCAAGGCCTCTACCGTAAACGAACGCTTGCCGAACGGCACCATGATGTTCCCGTTGCGATCCATGCGGAACTCGACCCGTCCCGCCTTAAGCTGGTTTACAGCCGCTGCGGTGTCGTCGGTAACGGTTCCCGTCTTTGGATTCGGCATCAAACCGCGCGGACCCAAAATACGAGCCGCCTTGCGAACTTCTTTCATGGCGTCAGGAGTGGCCACTGCCGCATCGAAATCGATCCAGCCGTCGAGTACCTTTTTAATCAAGTCCTCAAAGCCCACTTCAGCGGCACCTGCCTCGCGGGCTGCCGTCGCTGCATCGCCGGTGGCGAAAACAATCACGCGGACATCCTTTCCGGTTCCATGCGGCAATGCCACGGTGGAACGGATGGCCTGGTCGGATTTGGAGGGATCAACCCCCATCCGGAACGCCATCTCGATCGTTTCGTCAAAATTTGCGGTCGGGTTTTCCTGCAGGAATGTCACTGCATCGGCAACGCTATAGTTGGCGTCGTTCTTTACCTTTTCCGCTACACTTCTATATTTTTTTCCGTGCATAGCCATTTTACTCTACCTCGATTCCCATGCTGCGTGCAGTGCCCGCAATAATGCGTACTGCCGCGTCCATATCATTTGCGTTCAGGTCGTCTTTTTTCGTTTCGACGATTTCCTCGAGCTGAGCGCGAGTCACTGTTCCGACCTTGTCGCGATTCGGCACACCAGATCCCTTGGCGATGGCTGCTGCTTTTTTAAGCAGAACCGCCGCGGGCGGGCTTTTGGTGATAAACGAGAAGCTACGGTCTTTATAGACTGTGATCACGACGGGAACAACCAGCCCCGCCTTATCTTGCGTCGCGGCATTGTATGCCTTGCAAAATTCCATGATGTTCACACCATGCTGGCCCAAAGCCGGACCCACCGGCGGCGCAGGGTTTGCCTGCCCGGCCGGAATCTGCAACTTGATATAACCTGTCACTTCCTTAGCCATAACTATCCTCTAAATTTATTCGACAGTACGTTCAACCTGCCAATATTCGAGCTCTACCGGAGCGGAACGCCCAAAAATTGAAACTGAAATCTTCAGCTTTCCACGCTCTGGATCGACTTCCTCAATAGCCCCGCTAAAGTTCAGGAACGGACCATCGGTGATCTTCACCATTTCGCCCGGCTCGAACATAACCTTCGGTGCAACTGATTCCTTCTTCTTCTCGATCTGGTGGACAATATTATCCACCTCGTCTTCGCTCAGCGCAACGGGCCGGTCTCCGCCCAGAAACCCGATCACACTCGGCGTGTTCTGGATGAAATACCAAGCACGCTCATTGAAAGCCTTGTCCTCGTCATACAAGCAGATATTAATCAGGACATAGCCTGGGAAAAACTTGCGGTTAACCGTCGTTTTCTTCCCTTGCCTGACTTCAGAAACCTTCTCGGAGGGGATTAATACCTCTCCAATAATCTCCTCCATCTCCTCCTGCTGCACACGACTGGAGATATTCCTCTGAACCTTAAGCTCATGGCCGGAAAGCGCGTGTAGAATGAACCATTGTTTCGGCATAATAAAACCTTATCCCTATCGAACCACTCTAACGAATAATAAACTCAAGCAAGCCCATGTTCACCATATCGCATAAACCCACATACGCACCGAGGATGATTACGGAAATAATCACGACCACCGAAGAACCAAACAGTTCTTTTCGCGAGGGCCACGAGCATTTCACTAACTCGACCTTTACCTCCGCGAGGAAGGTTTTCAGATTCCCGATGCCTTGTGTTAGTTTATTCATCTGCTTTTTCCAGTTTCAAATACGTGGCAGGTCGGAAGGGACTCGAACCCCTAACAGCCGGTTTTGGAAACCGGTGCTCTACCAATTGAACTACCGACCTATCTTCAAAATCGACCCATTACTTTGTTTCGCGATGCAGTGTATGTTTTTTATCACGCGGGCAGTATTTCTTGATCTCGCGACGCCCGGACTCCAGTTTTTTATTCTTGGTGCCCGTGTAGTTGCGTTCCTTGCACTCGGTGCAAGCCAGAGTAATGATATCTCTTGGCATGGTTTCGTCCCTTTGGATTAAACAGGCTCAAGGCAGGAAGATTCCTGCCCGTTGCCCGATTAAGAATCCCGTTAGTCGGTGATGATTTCGGTCACGCGGCCAGCACCCACAGTGCGTCCGCCTTCACGAATCGCGAAACGCATGTGCTGCTCCATCGCGATCGGTGTGATCAGCTCAACATTCATCGTAACGTTGTCGCCCGGCATAACCATCTCAACGCCTTCTGGCAGTTGAATATCGCCGGTCACGTCAGTCGTACGGAAGTAGAACTGCGGACGGTAGCCCTTGAAGAACGGCGTGTGACGTCCACCTTCGTCTTTCGAAAGAACGTAAACTTCGCCAACGAACTTTGTGTGCGGCTGAATAGAGCCCGGCTTGGCAGAGTCTGACCGCCCTGAACTTACGGCCGCATCGGTTGTTATCTCCGGTGGTCGCGGTATGCAAAATGGCGAAAACTTCAAAATGCTTGAAGGCATTGCCGACAAGCTGGGCGCTGCAATTGGTGCAT
>JAUXGY010000266.1 GCA_030621805.1 Kiritimatiellales bacterium
AAGACAACCGCGAACTCAGCATGCTCGAAGCCATGCGGGAAACCCTCAAGGCTCGCCTTTCAAAGGATCCAAAAACCACCCTGCTCGGTCAGGATATCGAAGACCCAAAAGGCGATGTCTTTGGCCTCACACGCGGCCTTTCAAAAACCTTCCCCGAGCAGGTCAACAACGCCGCACTCGCCGCATCAACCATTCTCGGGGTATCCACCGGGCAAGCACTCGCCGGCGACCACCCCATCGCCTTCATGCAGTTTTCCGACTTCATGCCCGTGGCCTACAACCTGATTCTTTCCGAGATTGGGGCCATGCACTGGCGAACCAACGGCCAGTGGGAATCGCCCATGCTCATCATGTCCATCTCCGGCGCCTACCGCCCCGGCCTCGGCCCCTACCACGCCCAAACCATGGAAGCGATCTGCGCGCACATTCCCGGAGTCGACGTCTTTATGCCCTCCACCGCCGCCGATGCCGCCGGCCTGCTCAATGCCATCGCCGAATCCGGCCGTCCCTCCATCTTCCTCTTCCCCAAGAGCCTCATTAACGACCGCTCCAACACCACCTCTGCCGACGTTGAAAAGCAATACGTTCCCATCGGTAAAGCTCGCATCGCCCGCACCGGTCAAGATATCACCCTCGTTGGCTGGGGCGGCACCATGCCCATTTGCGAACGGACCGCCGAGGCCCTTGCCGAAACCGGGATCAACGCCGAAATCATCGACCTGCGCACCATCTTCCCCTGGGATGAACAGACCGTACTCGCCTCCGCAAAAAAAACCGGCAAACTCATCATTGTCCACGAAGACAACCAGACCTGCGGCATGGGGGCCGAGATCGCCGCCGCCATCACCGAAAAGGATAACAGCATTAAAATCGCGCGCGTCACACGCCCCGACACCTACATTCCTTACGACTTTGCCTGCCAGATCGAAGTCCTGCCCTCCTTCAAACGTACGCTCGAAAAATGCTGCACGATGCTCGACGTCGATATCCACTGGAACAAACCCGTTGAAGACGAAGCCGGAACCGTCACCGTCAAAGCCATCGGCTCCAGCCCGTCCGACGAAACCATCACCATCACCGCCCTCCCCGTCTCCGAAGGCGACACCATTGCCGAAGGCGACCTGCTCGCCTCCGTCGAAGCCGACAAAGCCACCATGGACATCACCGCCCCCGTCGGCGGAACCATCGCCGAACTGCTCGCCGAAGAAGGCGACACCCTCACCGTCGGCACCCCCCTGCTCAAGATTGCGTCCGACGAAGCCGCGCAGCTTAAACCCCTCACCAAAGAAGATCCCGGCACCCCGATTATGGAAAAGCGCCGCGTGGCCGAAGTTGCTCTTCCTAAAGCCCAAAGCCTAAAGCCCAAAGCCTCGATATTCATTTCCAACATCACCACCGTCTTCGGTTCGCGCCACCTCACCAACGATGAACTGCTCCAAGGCCACGGCGAGTGGGATTCCGATGCCATCCGCAAACGCACCGGCATCGAAAACCGCTACTGGATCGACGGTGAAGAAAACGTCCTCAGCCTCGCCGTGCAAGCCGCACGCGACCTGCTCGAAAAAGAAAATCTCCATATCTCCGACATCGGTGCCATCATCTGCTCCACCGGAACACCGCTCGCCATGACCCCCTCGCTCGCCTGCAGTATCCTGCACGAACTCAGCCCCGAAAAGGGCGAGGTGCTCATGCAGGCGCACGACGTCAACGCCGCCTGCTCCGGATACATGTATGCCCTGCAATCCGCCTTCGACTTCCTGACCAACGCACCCGAAAAAAAGGTGCTCGTCATCACCGCCGAAACCCTCTCCCCGATGGTCAATCACGACGACCAAAAAACCATGGCACTCTTTGGGGATGCCGCCACCGCCTCGCTCGTCTCCTGCGAACAACGCCCCGGCAAGATCGGCGTCAAGCTCAGCCGCCCCTTCCTCTCCGCCACCGGGGTCGACGAGAAAGTGCTCTACGTTCCCAACATGGGCAGCGGCGAAGTGATCGAAATGGAAGGCCTCACCGTCTTTAAACTCGCCGTGCGCAAGATGATCGACATGCTCGACAACGCTTGCAAAGAACGCGGCATCACCGTCGACGACCTCGACATGATCGTCCCGCACCAAGCCAATGAACGCATCATCGAGGCCATCCGCAAAACGATCAAATGCCCGCCCGAAAAAATGTTCAACCACATCCGGAAATACGGCAACACCTCCTCCAACACCATCCCCATCGCCCTCACCGAACTCATCCCCGAAACCCCCTCCGGCAACCTCGTCGGCCTCACCGCCTTCGGCGGCGGCTTCACCTTCGGTGCCGCCGTCGTTGAAAAAGTGTGATGAAACCAACCGTATATATTGAAACGAGCATCGTTAGCTACCTGACAGCTCGCCATCGAAAAACATTGTCGTGGCAGGGCATCAAGTGGCAACTCGGGATTTTTGGGAGCGTCTGTCTCTATTCGAACCTTTCATTTCCGAACTGGTGCTGCAGGAAGCCGGACGCGGGGATGAATCTGCGGCCACTACCCGACTTGAAGCATTGACTGGTTTGCCGGAACTCGAAATTAACTCAGACTGCAAAGCACTGGCAAAAGCAATGATTGTTGACGGTGCCGTCCCAGAAAAACATCCAGAGGATGCGCTTCATATTGCACTGGCTTCCGTTCATTCAATCGATATGATCGTGACTTGGAACTTCAAGCACATTAATAACCCAGAAACCCGATTGCTGGTTAGGCGATCTGTGGAGGCACAAGGTTATCGTTGCCCCGAGCTGTGCTCGCCGGATGAACTTTTAGGAGAAGATGATGAATGACCCTATCGTTGCGGAAGTTAGAAAATTCCGGGATGAACACGCCCGCAAATTCAATTATGATCTGGATGCCATATGTGCCGACCTGATGGAGCATCAACAAAAAAGTGAACATCCCCTCGTCAACCGTACCGGATGTGTCTGTGAGGACCCTGCTGAATATACTGTCAAACTTCACCTTCGGCATCGCCGTGATCGAGAAGGTGTGAATGAAAAACAAGAAAACGGCTCTTCGCTACTTTGAATGGATAGGCTCATCCACAACGGGTAGTTTCAGCTTACTGCCGACGAAGTAAATCATCATAATGAAGTTCTCATCGTTTCGATACCCGCGCGCACGACGCTTGACCATCTGGAACATGTTATTGATTCCTTCCATGTAGGCATTGGTGATTCGGTGCTCCCAATGTTTCAGGATTCCGGCAAGGTGCTTCTCAATGCACTTCGCCACCTTGACCATGATCGATAACAGATCATAGCGGGCATGCTTTGCTTTTTGCCGAACCCATCGGCACCAAGCCAGGAGCCGACTTTCCGCGCGTTCTACACAAGGGAGCTGATAGATGTCTTGCAGACATACACGTCGCTTCGCTGAAGTCGAGCTGCTTGTAGGCCACCGCGACATGACGAGCTAGGATGCGCCACAAGCGCGTGTCTGTTTCCTGAATGAATTCCGCCGCCTTTTTAACCGGCATTTCCCGCATCAGCAACAATCACCTCGGTCTGCATGGCCCGGCTGATCTGCTTGAAGACCATCGACGAAGAAGCGCCGGCGGACAACATGCCGACTTTGGAATGGCCCGGCGTTTTCTGCGCATCGCCATGCGGCT
>JAUXGY010000274.1 GCA_030621805.1 Kiritimatiellales bacterium
TCAGCTGCTGACTTAGACTTCTCGAACTGGATACTTCCGTAGACCTCACTAGACCTCGGAGGATTACCCCGCACCTCCACATGAAGGTTTACTTCCTTACGTTTGCCATTGACCTGATAACGCCCATACCACCATCTAGAATTCTTCTTACGGAGCAACCCTCCCTTGATTTTCATATCTTCCGTCATATTGACTCCTCCAGATGACTGAAGATATGTGTAGCCAACTCAATCAAGAAAAACAAGCCATTTGGTGCAGATATGGTGCAGTTTTAATATAAAACGATAAATAACTATCATTATTTACCGGAAATATACGATATTTACCATGTATACTCTTTGACTTTTAATCAAAGGGTCCAGGGTTCGAGCCCCTGCCGGCTCACCACCTTAAACTCCGTGCATTGCGCGGAGTTTTTTTATGCCTACTCAAAAAAGGGATCGCATAAAAAAAGCCCGCGCAATGCACGGGCTGATAAACCTTGAATGGGAGTTGGGCTAGTAGCGATCGCGTCCGCCACCACCGCCGTATCCGCCACGGCCACCGCCTCCTCCGCCGCCGCCGTATCCTCCACGACCACCGCCTCCTCCTCCGCCGCCTTCGCGACGCGGGGGACGTTCTTCGCGAGGCTTCGCGATATTGACGCGCAGGTTGCGTCCCTGCAAATCTTGGTCGTTGAACATTTCGACCGCTTTATTGGCTTCTTCGTGGGTGCCCATTTCAACAAAGGCAAACCCGCGCGAGCGGCTAGTGAATTTATCGAGCATCAACTCGCATTTAACGACGCTTCCGGCCTGCTTGAACAGATCTTCGAGGTCGCCTTCGGTTGAGCTATAGGAAAGGTTTCCTACATACAGTCTAGTTTCCATGCTTCTATCTCTCTGCCATCCAGCGTCGTCATGCCTGTCCCGACTCATTCGGCTAATTGGGCATCCCGTGACGCCCGTGACGATCCATAACAACGTTCTGAATGAACTCGGGGGAGACCATATAACCTACCTTTAGATAAGCAATACAAATCCCACGGTTTACAGAAGCCTAACCTTTTTTAGTCGTTGGACTTCTGACGGCTCGCACGTTTACGTTCCACTTCGGCCAGCATCTTTTTGCGCAGGCGAATGTTGTTGGGCGTGATTTCCACCAGCTCGTCGGCAGCGATATATTCAAGCGCTTCCTCCATGCTCTTCACCTGCGCCGGTGCAATCTTCATTGCGCGGTCGGTTCCTGATGCCCGCATATTGGTGAGCTGCTTCGCCTTCTGGATATTCACTACCAAATCCTTGTCGATGCAGTGCTCGCCCAGAATCATCCCTTCGTAGCAATCTTCGCCGGGATTGACAAAAAAGGTTCCGCGCTGCTGGAGCGCATCGATGGCAAAGGCCACCGACAGGCCTTTGCCCTGAGAGATCAATACGCCGTTATTGCGCTGTTGGATCGGCCCCTTGAACGGCTCGTAGTGCAGGAAACGGTGTGTCACGATCGCTTCGCCGGCGGTGGCCGTGAGCATCTTGGAACGCAGGCCGATCAAACCGCGCGTCGGAATCTGGAAGCGGATCATCTTGCGTAAGCCATGTTGTTCCATATCCACCATCTCGCCCTTGCGGGTACCCGCCAGTTCGATCGCCTTTCCGGCATGCTCGTCTGGAACATCCACATGAAGGATCTCAATCGGCTCCTCTTTCTTGCCATGCTTTTCCTTAAGGATCACCTGCGGCTGGGCCACAGACATTTCGAATCCTTCGCGGCGCATGGTTTCGATCAGGATGGAGAGGTGCAGCACGCCGCGGCCGCTCACCCGGAAGGAATCGCCGGAGCTGTCGTCCACGTGCAGCGCCACGTCGCGCTCGGTCTCCTTCAGCAAACGCTCGCGCAAATGGCGGCTGGTAACATACTTTCCGTCCTTCCCGAAAAAGGGTGAATCGTTGACGGTGAAAACCATCGAAAGCGTCGGCTGGTCGATACTGATCGGCGGGAGTGCTTCGGGGTGTTCGAAGTCGGTGATGGAGTCGCCAATGTCAATATCCGGAATGCCAACAATCGCGCACAGGTCGCCACAAGGCACTTCATCGACCTCGGAGCGGCCCATGCCCTCGAACGTGAACAACTGCTTAATCTGAGTCGACTTCTGCGAGCCGTCGCGCAGGACGCGCATCAGCGGAGTGGACGTGTTGAGCGTTCCGCGGTAAACTCGTCCCACGCCAATTCGCCCCACATAATCGTTGTAGTCGAGCGACGTCACCTGCATCTGCACGGGACCTTCGCGCACTTCCGGCGCCGGGATATGCTCAAGAACCGCATCCATCAACGGCATAATTGAATCGCGAGGGCCGTCCAGCACCGTATCTGCCCAGCCATCTTTTCCGCTACAATAGAGCATCGGGAAGTCGAGTTGGTCGTCGTTGGCGTCGAGTTCCAAAAACAAGTCGAACACCTTGTCATGGATGATGTCCGGACGCGCGTCCGACTTATCGATCTTATTGATCACCACCACCGGTTTGAGGTTAAGTTCCAGCGCCTTGTCCAACACGAAACGCGTCTGCGGCATCGGACCCTCGGCGGCATCGACGAGGAGTAGCACCCCATCCGCCAAGTTCAGCACGCGTTCCACCTGCCCGCCAAAGTCGCTGTGGCCGGGGGTATCAATCACATTAATCTTCACGCCCTTATAGTTGACGCTAATGTTTTTTGAAAGAATCGTAATACCGCGTTCGCGCTCAAGGTCATTGCTATCGAGCATACACTCCTGCATTTCCTCGTTATCGCGGAAGAGGTGTGCCTGCTTGATAATCTCGTCCACCAGCGTGGTCTTGCCGTGGTCGACGTGCGCAATAATCGCAATATTCCTAATTTCCTGAGCCATGGGGGGTTTCTCCAACTGTCAAAATGAGGCGCGAACATATCGCTTTCCCCCCAAAAAGCAACCTTTAGCTCCTTCAATCATTTGTCCTGAAAAAGGGCTGTATTCCCCTGCCTGTTTTCGGCAAAATCCCGAGCTATGATTACATTCCTCGAAGGCAAGCTCGACCACAAGCAACCCGCCCGCATCGTCATGAACGTTGGCGGCGTCGGCTACGAAGTATTCATTCCCCTTTGCAGCTACGACCGCCTCCCCCCCGAAGGCGACACCTGCCGCATCCTGATCCACCACCACATCACCGATGCCGCTCAAAAATTATTCGGCTTCTTCACCGAAGAAGAGCGCGCCATGTTCACTCGCCTGCTCACCATCAGTGGCGTCGGCCCCAAGCTCGCCATCAGCGCACTCTCCGGGTTGCCCGTACGCGAACTCAAAACTGCACTCATCAATGGCGACGTCAAGCGCATCTCCTCCATCTCCGGGATCGGCAAGAAAACCGCCGAACGCATCATCATCGAGCTGCGCGACAAATTTACCAAAGGCGAACAGCTCGATGCCTTTGCCGGCGGCGAAGGTGAACTCGGCGATCACCGCCTGCGCGACGCCGCCCTCGCCCGCAGTGCCCTCGGCTACAAACTCGACGATGCCCAGAAAATGATTAAATCCGTATCCCC
>JAUXGY010000156.1 GCA_030621805.1 Kiritimatiellales bacterium
GTAAAACGGGATGCCCCAGATCAGAAGAATCAAGCTCATCAGCGAGATACGGGTCTGCTGCATTTTCGCACCGACCCAATGCATCGTGAGGGCTGCAATGATGACATAGAGCCCCACCATGCAAATGCTTTTCTTTGCCGCAAAAAAATCCGCGCGCTTATACCAGATAATCCCCAGACTCACGAAGGGGATCAGATATCCGTGGGAATAGTCCGCCCCGAACGAAAGCTTGTCCCCCCAGCGATTAACCATCCACGTAAATGCCGACCGGCTACTTACATTTTCAACCGTATTTCCGAGCAAATGGAACATTAGGAAAAGCATTCCGATGATCACCGAGACAAAGCCAATGTTCATGAGCTCGTCCTTCGATAGCGCACCCAGCCGCCAGCGGTCACTCCAGATTACAGCATTATTCGTCTTTAAGTCGTCCATTCCTCACCTCATGCTTTTCGCTTCCGAACCCGCATTCTATACCCTATCGACGCCCCCGAATCAAGAAACGTTCCTCCTCGGAAACCCCTCCTTTTTTCAATTATTTGTGCTTGCAAACAAAACGGGATTCACAATAATGGCGCCTCGTTTTTACAAAAAGCGAGCGTAGCTCAGTGGTAGAGCTCCACCTTGCCAAGGTGGTTGTCGAGAGTTCGAATCTCTTCGCTCGCTCCATTTTCAAACCCCGGCCTGCTTCCACAGGTCGGGGTTTTTCATTTCCCGCCCGCTTTTCCACGCACAGAAAACGCGGCGGGGATGTCGCGTCTACGGAAAAAAAAACGGCACATGGGAGGGGAAGAAACCCATGTGCCGGCGCTGGCTATCTTTTTGATACCCAGCTAAATTTAAGGGTTATTCGGCTTTTTCTTCATGAGCCCGGCGGCGGGCTTCGAAAGCTTCGCGCATGGCAACACGCTCTTCCTCACTCAGCTGGCCATCGCCATCGGTATCAAACCTTTCCAGCATTTCTTCGCGGGTCGGACGCTCGCCGCCACGTTTTCCTTGGCGCTTTTCCATATCCTTGCCTTCATGCGATACCTCCTGTGGGTTAATCTGAATCGCTTGATGGATGAAAAACGGACGACCGGAAGAATTATTGCCTGTTTCCCTGATCATATCAGGGAAAAGCAGGGGGCTCGCATCAATCAATACGAGCCTGCGGGTGCGAGAGGGCGTTTCAGTTTGTTTCGTTCAGGCCAGATGTTGCTGCGGCAATTCACGGACACGAAGCGGTAGCGATGCAATCGATTGGTCGTCGATGGCCAGGTTAATTTGGTAGTCGGCAAAGGATTCAAACTTCACATGCTGGAAGTTGAGAATCAGGTTGACGGCCACGGAATCGATCTCGGGTGCCATGCGCGGATGCACCTCGCCCTCCATCGGCTGGAAAACCGGTCGGCCATCGGGATCGACCAATTGCAGGTTCACCTTGTGGGCGCCCTCCTCCATCTTGTCGAACCGCATCCGCAGGGCAATCGCGCAGGCGGGATGGACGACCGGCATTTTGGCGGCATAGATTTGATCGAACGTTCCGAGAATATTTAGCTTCCCTCGGGTATCGGTGGCGGCATCACACAGGCAAAAAACTTCAACTTTCATTCGGGATCTCCTTTAACGAGAAGGTAGGCGATGGCGTGGAATGAAGAAAGCGAATAAGTGGATCGGATGAATCCTATCCGGTGGTGGCTCCCTCGGAGGCGGGACCCACCAGCCGGGCATATTTTGCCAGAACACCGTGCCTATAACGCGGGCGCGGCGACTTCCACTTGGCGAATCGTTGTTTGAGCTCGCTCTTGGTCACCTCCAGTGTGATGGCTCTTTTTTGGGCATCGATAGAGATGCTATCCCCATTCTTCACCAGGGCAAGCGGACCGCCCTCATAGGCCTCGGGCGTAATGTGGCTGACCACAAAACCAGGGTGGCTCCCGGAGCACCGCCCATCGGTAATAAGCGCCACATCCTTTCCCAGCCCCCGCCCCACGAGCGTGGCAGCAGGTGCAAACATTTCGCGCATGCCGGGGCCGCCTTTCGGCCCTTCGTAGCGGATCACAACCACGCGCCCCGCCCTCACCGTTCCGTCGAGGATCTTCTCCATGGCCTGCTCTTCGGAATTAAAGACGATGGCCTTCCCCTTGAATCCAGTCCCCTCCTTATCAAAAATCGTAGCCACCGCCCCATCTGGAGCAAGGTTCCCCTTGAGAATGACCAGACGCCCCTCCTTTTGGAAAGGCCGGCGGAAGGAACGAATAATCTCTTGCTTGCGGGGATACGGTTTTATGCGGGCAAGGTTTTGCTTCAGCGTGCAGCCCGTCACGGTCAGGCATTCCCCATCGAGCAACCCCTCTTTGAGCAGTCGAGCCATCAAGGGGGCGACACCGCCAATGGCCGACAGATCGTCCATCCCATATTTTCCGACCGGCTTGAGATCCGCCAAAACGGGCACTTTTTTCCACATAGTTGTCATATCATTGAGCGTCAGGCGAACCTTTGCTGCACGCGCCATGGCCAACAGGTGCAGCACCGCGTTGCCCGAACCCCCCAGCGCGGTCACGACGGCGACCGCATTCAGAAAGGCCGGGCGGGTGAGGATATCGGATGGTTTGATACTTCTGTCTACCAGATGCATCACGGCGCGCCCCGCCGCGTGGCTCTCTTCCCTTTTTCCTTTCGAATCCGCCCCTCGCGACGAACTGTTTGGCAAGCTCATGCCCAGCGCTTCGATGGCGGCGGCCAAGGTGTTTGCACTGCACATGCTACCCCCAGAGACCACCGAATGTTCAATCTCCGACAGCTTGCGGGTATTGATTTTTCCTTTTGAAAACTGCCCGACCGCTTCGAATACGGAGCCTAGATCCTCGCCGGAGCATTCGGACAGAACCGTTCCCCCATAAACAAACACCGCCGGACGATTTAACCGCGCCAAAGCCATCAGGCAACCGGCCATGTTATTATCGCGTTCGCCGAAAGCCACCACCCCGTCAAAACCCTCGCATCCCACCACGGTTTCGATGGAATCAGCAATCACCTCGCGTCCGACGAGGGAATATTTCATCCCTTCGGTATCCATGGAAATTCCATCCGGGATCGCGATGGTATTGAAGGTTCCCGCAATCCCGCCTGAAACATCAACCCCTTTCTCCGTCTCCTTGGCCAACCGTTCAATATGCCTATTGCAGAGCGCGTGCCGGTTCCAAGTGGATGCAATGCCGATCTGAGGTTTATGAAAATCGGCATCCTTAAATCCCACCGCCCGCAACATGGCGCGACTGGGTGCGCGATTGTACCCCTCCACAATCTTCGACGAAAACGGGCGTTTATCCTTCCTGAACGATTTAGCGCACATCTGCATACCCTCCGCTATTCGCCGGGAGTTTAAAGGCATCCCCCTGCGGTTCAATCCAAATTCAGCTCTTTCGCACCCCAACCCCGTTCTAAATGCGGACTTTTATTCTCATGTATGCGAAATATTCGCCCATCATTCCGTGCACACGATCCGGATTCAAAGGGAGGCCGTACGCCTATATTCGAGCCCAATGTGTTATCCAGTACGGCTCAAACCCCCTGCTGTTCCCCCGAATTCCCGGGCGATGACCCCGCCGCAGAAAATAGATTTCGCCCACCGATCCCTTTTCTTGGCATGGTCTGTGCTTAATATAACCCACCAGATAAAAGAGGCGAATGAATGAAAACACGATCAATAGTTGCGGTAGAAGTTTCCATGGCCCTGGCAGGAATTGCCATGATGGGGCTCATGTTAGTGGTCTCCTTCCTCTAATCAATATTCTCTCCCCCTGATTCCAATGATTGGGAATCTTACCCCTCCCTTGGGTTCCCGATCATTGGAATCTTTTTTACACCCAGCCCTTGATGTTAATCCGCACTAAAACCGCGTCGCATACTCCCGGGCCATCGCCACAATTTCATCCTCGCCCTCGACATGGCCGTTGCGCATCAAAACCCGCCCGTCGCAAATGACCGTGTCGATACACGAGCGGTCGGCGCTATAGACAATATCGTCGACGAGACGATATCCCGGTGCCAAGCGATGGTTCGAGAGATTCACCAACATACAGTCGGCCAGTTTTCCCTCGACAATCCTACCGCCGTCAATCCCAAGTGCCTTTGCTCCATTCACGGTCGCCATCTCGAAGGCAGTACCGGCGGGAAGCACGGTCGGATCATCATGCAGCAGCTTGGCCTGCAAGGCCGCCATCTTCATCTCCTCCATCATGTCGAGGTTGTTATTCGAGGAACACCCATCCGTCCCTAGCGACAGAGCCACACCCCGAACCTCCATCTTCCGAAACAGGAAGCGACCCGACGCCAGCTTCATGTTCGACGCCGGGTTGTGAACCACGTTGACGTTATTCCGAGCCAAAATCCCGATCTCCGCATCCGTCACGTGCAGCACATGTGCAGCCACCACGCGGGGGCCGAGAAATCCGATCTTCTCCAGCCACTCCACCGGCCGCAAGCCATAGAGCGCCAGACAGTCGGCCACCTCCTTTTGGGTTTCCGACAGATGGATATGCACCGGAATATCGTTCTCCTCCGCAAAGCGGCTCACCCATTTCAGCGAATCCTTCGAGACGGTATAGATGGCATGCGGTCCCAGCGCAAAACCGATCCGATCCGAATAGCGCGTTGACTCCCGAAACAACTTTTCACTGAGCGCTCGTTGCTCCGCCGCCTTGGCCGCATCGCTGAAATCAATAAACACCGACGACAGCACCGCGCGCAGCCCCATCTCCTCCACCGCCCGCGCGGTCCCATGGAAATGCCAATACATATCGTTGAAGCACGTCGTACCCGACTTAATCATCTCCAGACAAGCCAACCGCGTGCCATGATAGATGTCCTCCTCGCCCAGCTTCGCCTCCAACGGCCAGATATAATTTTCCAACCAGTCGTGCAACTCAAGATCGTCGGCATAGCTGCGCATCAACGTCATCGCCGCATGCGTGTGCATATTCACAAAGGTCGGCAGCATCGCCATGCCCGACCCATCGAGGGTCTGCTCCGCCGTCCCATCGAGCCCCGTGCCGATCGACTTGAAGCGGTTGCCCTCGATCAGCACATCCGTGGGCTTTCCATCCAACTGCACATTCCGAATCAGTAAATCCATCGTACCTCTCCAATTGGCGAAAGCCTACCGAAGCCATCTCATAAAACCACAAAAAAAGCCCGTCTCATTTTGACGGGCTAACAAATAACACACAATAGGTTGAATCGTCTTCTAACCACGGAATAAACAGAATACACGGAACTGATTCGACGCGTTTTTCTTCCGTGTA